>JAGPCN010000014.1 GCA_018058035.1 Fuscovulum sp. | reverse complement strand
CCGATGATCGACAGTTCCGGCGCCCGCAGCTTCGAGGTGCTCGCGCGCAAGCTGCACCGCAAGGGCGGGCGGATGTGCATCGTGGGGGCGCGCCCCGAAGTGCGCCGGGTGCTGCTGGCCCAGGGGCTGCGCGACCCCGAGGCGCAGTACCTGCCAGACCTTGCCGCCCTGTCAGACCCCGACGCAACCTGACGCCCGAGCCGGTTGGCGCTTGCGCCAGAGGCGAGACAAAAGGCTTGCGGCGAACGCCGCTCCGCTTTTCTGCCGCCTGGGTTACAGGTGCTCGGCCTGCGGAAAGCCCAGGATGTGATAGCCGCCGTCGACGTGGATGATCTCGCCGGTCGTCGCCGCGCCATAGTCGGAACACAGCCAGACCGCAGTGCCCCCGATCGTCTCCAGCGTCGCGTTTGCCCGCAGGGGGGCGTTTTCCTCGGTGTGGCGGAAGGTCGCCCGCGCGCCGCCGATGGCCGAGCCGGCCAGCGTCTTCATCGGCCCCGGCGAGATCGCGTTGACCCTGATCTTCTGCGGCCCCAGGTCATTGGCCAGATAGCGCGTGGCCGATTCCAGCGCCGCCTTGGCCACGCCCATCACGTTGTAATTCGGCGAAACCCGGTTCGACCCCTGAAAGGTCAGGGTGATCAGTGCCCCGCCCTCGGTCATCAGCGCTTCGGCCCGGCGGGCCACGTCGATGAAGCTGAAACACGAGATGTTAAGCGAATTCAGGAAGTTGCCCTTGGTCGTGTTGATGAAGCGGCCGGTCAGCTCGGTCTTGTCGGAAAAGGCGATGGCGTGGATCACGAAATCCAGCCGGCCCCAGCGGTCGGCGATCTGCGCAAAGCAGCCGTCCAGGCTGTCTTCGTTCGTCACGTCCACATCGACCAGGAAATCCGACCCGACGCTGGCTGCCAACGGCTGAACGCGCTTGCCGAAGGCCTCGCCCTGATAGGAAAACGCCAACTCGGCGCCTTCGGCATGCAGCGCCGAGGCGATGCCCCAGGCGATAGAGCGATCGTTCGCCACGCCCATGACAAGCCCGCGCTTGCCCTTCATCAGGTCGGCCATCTGCGGGCTCCTCAGGACAGGTATTTCGACATGACGAGGGTGGCGTTGGTGCCGCCGAAGCCGAAGCTGTTGGACAGGACGCTGTCGATGCTGACCCCTTCGCGCAGCGAGGTCACGATCTCGCCCGGGTCCAGGGCGGGGTCGGGGGTGATGACGTTGGCCGAGGCGGCGATGAAGCTGCCGTTCATCATCAGCAGCGAATAGATCGCCTCCCACACCCCGGCGCCGCCCAGGCAATGCCCGGTCAACGACTTGGTCGAGGCGATGGCCGGCGTGCTGCCGCGGCCAAAGACGCGGCGGATGGCTTCGACCTCGGTCACGTCGCCGACCACGGTCGACGTTCCGTGGCTGTTGATGTAGTCGATCTTGCGGCCCTGAGGCAGGGTCGACAGCGCCAGCCGCATCGCCCGCTCGCCGCCCTCGCCCGAAGGGGCCACCATGTCATGGCCGTCCGAGGTGGCGCCGTAGCCGGTCACTTCGGCATAGATCTTCGCGCCGCGGGCCAGTGCGTGCTCCAGCTCCTCAAGCACCACGATGCCACCGCCGCCTGCGATGACAAAGCCGTCGCGGTTGGCGTCATAGGTGCGCGAGGCGCGGTCGGGTGTGTCGTTGTACTTGGACGACATCGCCCCCATCGCGTCGAACAGGCACGACAGCGTCCAGTCCAGCTCTTCGCCGCCGCCGGCAAAGACCACGTCCTGCTTGCCCATCTGGATCAGTTCGGTGCCGTTGCCGATGCAATGCGCGCTGGTCGAACAGGCCGAGGTGATCGAATAGTTCACACCCTTGATCTTGAACGGCGTCGCCAGGCAGGCCGAGACGGTCGAGGACATGCCCTTGGTCACGCCGAACGGCCCGATCCGCTTGGGGCTGCCGGTTTCGCGGACGATGTTGTGGGCTTTGAAGAACGACTTGGTCGACGGCCCGCCCGAGCCGACGATGATGCCGGTGCGTTCGTTCGAGACATCGGTCTCGCTCAGCCCCGAGTCCTTCACCGCCTGGTCCATCGCGATGAAGGTATAGGCCGCCCCGTCGCCCATGAAGCGCAGGTCGCGCTTGTCGATGTGGTCCTCCAGCACGATGTTCGGCTGGCCGTGAACCCGGCAGCGGAAGCCGTGCTCGGCATAGTCGGGGGCAAAGACGATGCCGGATTTCCCGGCGCGCAAGCTGGCCTCGACCTCGGCGGCAGAGTTGCCGATCGACGAAACGATCCCGATCCCGGTGATGACGACACGGCGCATGAGGTCTCCCTTCGTGACTTATGGCCTGTTTAGGGCAGAGGGGGGGAGGGGGCAAGGAGGTTGGCAGACAAGGCCCGGATGGCCCGGGCGCCTGCCAGCCGGGGCGCCACGGCCGCGGCATTTTCGCCGTTTCGGCCGGAGTTGTCGGTTTTCTGCACAGAAAACGGCGGGAATCCATTCAATCTGCCCAAGAATTGGGCTAGTCGGGTCGGGCCGGGCCTTGCCCGAACCCCCCCGATCAGCTCCCGAAAGTGCAGCGATGAACACGATTGACGAAAAGCTTCAGCCGATCCTGGCCGAGGTGACCCGGCGCAATGCCGGCGAGCCGGAGTTCCACCAGGCCGTCCACGAGGTGCTGGAGAGCCTGGGCCGCGTGGTGGCCAAGCATCCGCAGTACCTCGACCTCGCCCTGATTGAGCGGATCTGCGAGCCGGAACGCCAGATCATCTTCCGCATCCCCTGGGTCGATGACCAGAACCGCGTCCAGATCAACCGCGGCTTCCGCGTGCAGTTCAACTCGGCGCTTGGCCCCTACAAGGGCGGCATGCGGTTCCACCCTTCGGTGAACGTCGGCATCATCAAGTTCCTGGGCTTTGAACAGACCTTCAAGAACGCGCTGACCGGCATGCCGATCGGCGGCGGCAAGGGCGGCTCGGACTTCGACCCCAAGGGCAAGTCCGATGCCGAGATCATGCGCTTCTGCCAGTCGCTGATGACCGAACTGCATCGTCACCTGGGCGACCAGACCGACGTGCCGGCCGGCGACATCGGCGTTGGCGGCCGCGAGATCGGCTACATGTTCGGGCAGTACAAGCGGCTGAACAACCGCTACGAGGCCGGGGTCTTTACCGGCAAGGCGCTGGCCTATGGCGGCTCGCGCGCGCGGACCGAGGCGACGGGCTACGGCAACACCTATTTCGTCCAGTCGATGCTGGCGACCAGGGGTGCCTCGTTCGATGGCAGGAAGGTCGTGGTCTCGGGCTCGGGCAACGTGGCGATCTACACCATCGAAAAGGTGCAGTCGTTCGGCGGCAAGGTCGTCGCCTGCTCGGACTCCAGCGGCTATGTCGTGGACGAAAAAGGCATCGACCTGGAGCTGCTGAAAGAGATCAAGGACGTCCGCCGCCAGCGCATCTCGGAATATGCCAAGGCGCGCGGCAATGGCGTGCATTTCGTGCCGGCCGAGAAGGGCTCGGTCTGGGATGTGGCCTGCGACGTCGCGATGCCTTCGGCCACGCAGAACGAACTGTCGGGCAAGGACGCGGCGACGCTGGTGAAGAACGGCGTCATGGCCGTGGGCGAGGGCGCCAACATGCCCTCGACGCCCGAGGCGATCCGCGTGTTCCAGCAGGCGGGCGTGCTATTCGCCCCTGGCAAGGCCGCGAACGCGGGCGGGGTTGCGACCTCGGCGCTGGAGATGCAGCAGAACGCCAGCCGCGACAGCTGGACCTTCGAGCAGACCGAAGCGCGTCTGGCCACGATCATGCGCAACATCCACGACACCTGCCACCAGACGGCCGAGGAATACGGCGCGCCGGGCGACTATGTGCTGGGCGCCAACATCGCGGGCTTCGTCCGCGTGGCCGAGGCGATGCGGATGCTGGGCGTGATCTGAACGGGCTGCCAGATGAAGAAAGCGGGGCCTCCGGGCCCCGCTTTGCATTTCCCAAGGTCGCGCGGCGCTTATGCCTCGCTCAGCGCGACCTTCATGTCCTTGACCAGATAGATCGTCTCGCCATCGGCCTCGACCCGGCCGTCGGCGACGCCCATGGTCAGCCGGCGGGTCTGCAGCGCTTTGGTGAAGTCGACGAAGTAGGTCAGCTTCTTGCGGTCCGGGCGGACCATGCCGGTCAACTTGACCTCGCCGACGCCAAGCGCATAGCCGCGCCCCTGCCAGCCGCGCCAGCCCAGGTTGAAGCCGGTCAGCTGCCACAGCCCGTCCAGGCCCAGGCAGCCCGGCATGATCGGATTGCCCGGAAAGTGGCACTCGAAGAACCACAGGTCCGGGGTGATGTCGAACTCGGCCACCACATGGCCCTTGCCGTGCTCGCCCCGGTCCTCCGAAATGTCGGTGATCCGGTCCATCATCAGCATCGGCGGCGCCGGCAGCTGCGCGTTGCCGGGGCCGAACAGCTCTCCGCGCGCGCATTTCAGCAGGTCGTCCTTGTCGAAACTCGTCGGATACAGCCCCATCGGCCCGCCGTCCCCCCTCTCACGGATGTCCGACCTCGTGTAACAGAGGCGCTTGCCGCAGGGCAAGGGCGGGGTCTGTGGCCCGGTCGCGGCCGGATTGCGTTGAAACACGCGCCATGGCATCTATATGCGGCAAGGAATGGGAGCGGGCCGATGGCGATGCACGCCGAAGGAAGGGTGGCGGACTGGCTGGCGCGCGGCGGGTTGCGGCCGACGCGGCAACGGCTGGCACTGGCCGGGCTTCTGGTGGGCGACGGACAGGATCGCCATGTCACGGCGGAAAGCCTGTTCGCCCAGGCCGACCGGGCCGGCGAAAAGGTCAGCCTGGCCACCGTCTACAACACCCTGCGCGCCTTCTGCGAGGCTGGCCTGATGACCGAGGTGGTGGTCGACGGCTCGAAGAGCTATTTCGACACCCGCACCGACGACCACCCGCATTTCTATTGGGAAGACAGCGCCTCCCTGACCGATGCGCCCAAGGATGAACTCAAGATCACCGGCCTTCCGGCCGCCCCCGCGGGCACCGAGATCGCCCGCGTCGACGTGGTCATCCGCCTGCGCCGGGCCTGAAACGCCTCTCCGCAGCTGTGAAGCAATTGCGCGGCTGCCGCCGCAAGTCTTTTTCGTTTTGCCTTGGCGATGCGCGGGATGGCCGATGCCGCCTGACGAGGGGCCCGGCCCCTCGAGCTCCCCGGAGTATTTGGAAAAGAGCAATCGCAGGGGGGGCGTTTCCTCAGGCTTGCTCTTTTGAAAATACTCTCTGGGGGTTTGGGGGGCGAAGCGCCCCCAACGCCGAGGAGGAGCGCGCATGCGCGACGACGAGAGGAAAGACTTCGCCGTCAGGCGGCGATTGCTTCACCGGCCGGGGGTCAGAACCATTGCCCCGGTTCCATCAGGCCCAGATCCATCAGCTGCTGGCTGTGCCACTCGAACGGGGTCGAGTTGTGCCAGCGGAAGTTCTGGATGTCGAACCGGCTACCGGGATTGGTGCGCAGCGCCTTGGCGGTGCGGAACGAGCAGACCGCCGCCGTCAGGTTGTTGTGCCAGGGGCAGGCATAGGTGTTCAGCTCGGCCTCGGTGAAGGTGAAGTCGGGCAAGAGCTTCATCCCCTTGCGCGCCTTGAAGATCCCGATGCGGTCGATCTTGCGCCGGGCCCAGGGGATGTGTTCCTCGAACCGCCAGCGCAGGCCGCCGAAGAAATCCAGTTGGCGGTCCTTGGGGTCCCAGTTCTTCGCCTCGTCCTTGCGGGCCAGCGCGTAATAGCCCGACCGGTCCATGTGCGCATCTTCCAGCGAGACCGCGTTGCCATGGCGGTTCAGGTCGCCGGCGTAAAGGTCGATCACATAGGTCAGCATCGCCTCGCGCCGTTCCTCGGCGTGAAAGGACAGCAGGTCGCGGACGGTGCGCGTCTCGCAGAACGGGAAGAACAGGTATTCGGCGTTGTAGCAGTAGTAGACCCAGCTGCCCGCCGCGGCCTCGGCGATGCGGTTCACGGCCTCGGGCAGGGCGGCTTCGGCGTAGACGTCATGGTCGATCTGGTGGATGCGGTCTGCCAGGTCGGCGGCCACCGTCACCTCGGCCGGGGCCAGCAGCAGGTTGCAGCGGAAGCCTGTCGACAGGTTGTGGCGCAGCGTGCTGTCGACCTCGACCCCGTCTTCGGCCATGACGATGGCGACGGGGCCCTTGGCCAGGGCGCCGGCGCCTTTCTGGAGGAAGCTGTCGAGGCTGTCGTGCCGCATCTGGTGTTCCGCCGATTTCGCCCGCCGATCGGGATTGTTTCCAGAATCGATTAAGTCTTCGTGCAAGGCAAGGGGGCGTGCCGTTGCCCGCCCCGCCCCCCGCATGATATGGCCCGCCGCAGGAGGCCCCGATGGCGGACGCGAAGAAGCTTTTCATCAAGACCTACGGCTGTCAGATGAACGTCTACGACAGCGAGCGCATGGCCGAGGCCCTTGCGCCCGAGGGCTATGTGCAGACCGACGTCATCGAAGACGCCGACATGGTGCTGCTGAACACCTGCCACATCCGCGAGAAGGCCAGCGAAAAGCTGTATTCAGACCTTGGCCGGCTGAAGCCGTTGAAGGCGGAAAAGCCGGGGTTGAAGGTGGGCGTCGCGGGGTGCGTGGCGCAGGCCGAGGGCGACGAGATCCTGCGCCGGATGCCCTTGGTCGACATCGTCGTCGGCCCGCAGGCCTATCACCGGCTGCCGCAGATGGTGCAGGCGGGGGCAAAGGTGGTGGACACCGAATTCCCGCCCGAGGACAAGTTCGACCACCTGCCCGAGCGCAAGGCGATGCGTGGCCCCACCGCCTTTCTGACCGTGCAGGAGGGCTGCGACAAGTTCTGCGCCTTTTGCGTGGTGCCCTATACCCGCGGAGCCGAGGTCAGCCGCCCGCCCGAACGCCTGCTGCGCGAGGCGCGCGACCTGGTCGGCCGCGGCGTGCGCGAGATCACGCTTCTCGGCCAGAACGTCAACGCCTATCACGGCGAAGGCTGGACGCTGGGCCGCCTGATCCGGGAACTGGCGGAAATTCAGGGGCTTGACCGCATCCGCTATACCACCAGCCACCCCAACGACATGGCCGACGACCTGATTGCCGCCCATGCCGAGGTGGCGCAGCTGATGCCCTATCTGCACCTGCCGGTGCAGTCGGGCAGCGACCGCATCCTGAAGGCGATGAACCGCAAGCACACCGCCGAGTCCTACCTGCGGCTGGTCGAGCGCATCCGCGCCGCGCGCCCCGACATCCTGCTGACCTCGGATTTCATCGTCGGCTTTCCCGGCGAGACCGAGGCCGATTTCCAGGCCACGATGGGCCTGATCCGCGCCGTGGGCTATGGCGCGGCCTTCAGCTTCAAGTATTCCGCCCGCCCCGGCACGCCGGCCGCGGAAAAGCCGCCGGTGCCTGACGAAGTGGCCGACGCGCGGTTGCAGGCCTTGCAGGCGCTGATCACCGACCAGCAGCGCGCGGCCCAGGCCGCGATGGTGGGGCAGGAGGTGACCGTGCTTTATGAAAAGGCGGGCCGGCTGCCCGGGCAGATGGTCGGCAAGTCGCAGCATCTGATGGCGGTGCATGTCGACGACCCGGCCGGGCGGGTGGGCGACCTGGTCCGCGCCCGCGTCTCAGCTTCGGCGTCGAACTCCTTGGCCGCACTACGGATTCCGGACTGACAGGCGGAAACGAGGGGCGTCATTGAGTGTTTCCTTGCCGGGAACAATCTTTGGTTATCCACAGGATATTGTGGGTGGTGCGCGGCAGACCGCCATATAAATGCCCCAAACCCGCCTGAATCCCCTTTACTTCGGATTTTCGCGGCGGCAATCCTTTTTCCAGTGTCACGGATTGGTGAAGGGGGCTCTGGCTGTGAATCGGTTTTCACGCACAGTGCGGATGACGATGGGGGCGGTTGCCGTTGCGGCCGGCCTTTTCGGGGCGACTGCGGCCTCGGCGCAAGAGGTTACGGGCCAGATCGAATGGGGCGTCTGGATCGACGATGACGGCTGCATGCACTGGTGGGCCGACGGCGGCCTCGAAGGCTACATGGTGCCGCGCCGCGATCCCAAGACCGGCAAACCGGTCTGCCTGAAGAAGAACACCTGTCTGGTCGAGAACACCGACACGCTGTTTGCCACCGACAGCGCCACGCTGACGGCCTCGGGCCGCGACCGGCTGCGCAAGTTCTTCTCGGGTGCCGGCGCCTTCGGCTACGCGATCTACGGCCATACCGACAGCCGCGCCTCGGACGAATACAACATGGGCCTGTCGCAGCGCCGCGCAAAGGCGGTCGGCGATGTCGCCCGCTCGGTCGGCGCCTCGGTCGAACGCCAGCTGGGCTATGGCGAACGCCAGCCGATCGCGTCGAACAAGACGGCGGCCGGCATGGCCAAGAACCGTCGCGTCGAAATCGTTTGCTACCGGTGGTGAGAAAGATGCAGAGCTTCCTGAAACTCGGCTCGGGCCTCGCGGCGGCGCTTCTCCTCTCGGGCTGCGTGACCGAAACCTTCGAAGGTACCCAGCGGTACAAAGGCGCCGAATCGGTGATCGCCACCGGCCAGGACCAGGGCCGCGATACCGGCATCCTGGTCAACGGCCAGGCCGCCATCGCCTACGATCCCGACGGGTGCCAGAACTGGATCATGGACGACGGCCTGGAAGGCTATTCCAGCCCGCGCTACGACCCGGTCTCGGGCCTTCCGGTGTGCAACAACAAGTACCCGCCCGGAACGGTGATCAATCCCTACCAGACCGGAAACGAAGGGGTCGACGACCGCGTGTCGGGTCCCGGCATCAAGACCGTCGTCGTCAAGAAGTGAGCGGCAAGCAGTGACCGGCAAGCAGTGACTGGCCGCCCTCTGGGCGCGCCCGACAGGGGCCGCGGCATCCGCCGCGGCCCCTTTGCGTTCGCGGGGCGGCACGGGCCTGCCTTTCCGCATCGCCTGCCTGCGATTGTCACAATTCCGGCATGTATTGCCGCAAGATATGGGGGAGGCGGCAAAAATCCTTGCCAGATCGCGGGGTGTGTCGCACGATTCGCTGCAAGGCCCCCTCATGCAAGGAGTCCCTGATTGGGCATCAGTGCGCTGACCCCCCCGACGAAGCCCGAGGACATGGTGGAGACGATCCTCGAATTTCCCGACAACCGGCTGCTGATCGACCTCTGCGGAGAGTTCGACCGCAACCTCGCCCAGATCGAGCACCAGATGGGGGTGCATATCCTGCGGCGCGGCAACCGGCTGGCGGTGATCGGTGACAAGGGCGCGCGCGAGCAGGCGGCGGCGGTGCTGCGCTCGCTTTACGCCCGGCTTGAAGGCGGTCGCAGCGTGGCGGCGGGCGATGTCGACGGCGCGCTGCGCATGGGCCGCCCGGTGGCGCCCGCGACCGAGGGCGAACAGATCGAACTGTTCAACCCGGGGATGGAGCTGCGCACCCGCAAGAAGCCGATCGAGCCGCGGACCGAGGCGCAGAAAGCCTATGTCGCCAACCTCTTTGCCCATGAACTGGGCTTCGGCATCGGGCCTGCGGGCACCGGCAAGACCTATCTGGCGGTGGCGGTCGGCGTGACGATGTTCATTGCGGGTGCGGTGGAAAGGATCGTGCTGTCGCGGCCGGCGGTCGAGGCCGGGGAAAGGCTGGGATTCCTGCCGGGCGACATGAAGGAAAAGGTCGATCCCTACATGCAGCCGCTTTACGACGCGCTGAACGATTTCCTGCCGGCGAAACAGGTGGAAAAGCTGATCCAGGAGAAGCGGATCGAGATCGCGCCGCTGGCCTTCATGCGCGGCCGCACGCTGTCGAACGCCTTCGTGGTGCTGGACGAGGCGCAGAACGCCACCTCGATGCAGATGAAGATGTTCCTGACCCGTCTGGGGGAAGGAAGCCGGATGGTGATCACCGGCGACCGCACCCAGGTCGACCTGCCCAGGGGGACGGCCTCGGGCCTGGCCGAGGCAGAGCGCATCCTGAAAGGGGTGAGGGGCGTGACCTTCAACTATTTCACGGCGAAGGACGTGGTGCGCCACCCGTTGGTCGCGCGGATCATCGAAGCCTACGAGGCCGACGAAAGCGCCGGGTGACCGACCGGTGAAGCAATTGCGCGGCTGCCGCCGCAAGCCTTTTTCGTTTTGGCTGGCGTCGTTTCCCTTTGCCGATGTCGCCTGACGAGGGGCGCTGCCCCTCGAGCTCCCCGGGGTATTTTCCGCCGGAATGAAGGGGGCTTGTCTTCAGTCCGGTGCAAGTACCCCGGGGGTTTGGGGGGCTGGCCCCCCATCGCCCGAGGAGGAGCGCGGCACGCGCGACGACGAGACAAGGGGCTTCGCCGCAAGGCGGCAATTGCTTCACCCCTGCCTTCGCGCTAGGGAGCGGCATGGTCGAACTGGTCGATACCGTCATCGAGGATGCCCGCTGGGAGGCCCTGGGCCTGCCGGCTCTAGCCGAGGGTGCGGCGCGGGCGTCTCTTTCGGCGCTTGGCCTGCCGCCCGAGGGGTTCCAGGTCGCGCTTCTGGCCTGTGACGACGACCGCATCGCCGTGCTGAACGCCGAGTTCCGCGGCAAGCCCGCGCCGACCAACGTGCTGAGCTGGCCCTCCGAGGACCGCGCGGCGGATGTACCCGGCGAACGGCCCGTGCTGCCCGACCCAGGCCCGCCCGAGGCGCCCGAGGAACTGGGCGATGTCGCCATCGCCTGGGACACCTGCGCCCGCGAGGCGCAATCGCAGGGCAAGCCGATGGAGGCGCATGTCACCCATCTGGTCGTGCATGCCGTGCTGCACCTTCTGGGTTACGACCATGTCGAAGAGGCCGACGCCACCCTGATGGAGGCCGAAGAGGTGCGCATACTTGCATCCCTGGGCCTTCCTGACCCATACTGAGGCGGCACCCGTCGGACGGGTGTGTTTCGGACAAAGGACCCATGGGCAGTAGCACCGAGGGGTCATCCGCAGCGCCGGATGCGTTGCAGGACATGACCGCTGACGCGCCTTCCGAACCCGCCGGACGCGGGTTTTTCGGCCGGCTTCTTTCGGCCTTCACGCCATCCGGCGAACCGCAGGGCGCCGAGGCGCGCCCTACCGCCGCCGCCAGCCCCGGTCTGGGCGCGTTGCGGCGGTTGCGCGTCGACGATGTCGCCATCCCCAAGGCCGAGGTCGTGGCCGTGCCGATGGACATCGGCAAGGACGACCTGGTCGAGGTGTTCCGCGAGCATGGCTTTTCGCGCGTGCCGGTCTACAAGGGCACGCTGGACCATCCGCAGGGCCTGGTGCTGCTGAAGGACCTGGCGCTGCAGCACGGCTTCGGCCAGAGCGGCCGGTTCAGCCTGAAGCGGCTGTTGCGCCCCATCCTTTACGCCCCCCCCTCGATGCCCATCGGCGTCCTTTTGCAGAAGATGCAGAAGGAACGCGTCCACATGGCTCTGGTGATCGACGAATACGGCGGCGTCGACGGCCTCGTCACCATCGAGGACCTGATCGAGACCGTGATCGGCGAAATCGAGGACGAGCATGACGAGGACATCGGCGCGCTCTGGAAGGAAGAGAAGCCCGGCGTGATCCTGGCGCAATCCACCGCGCCGCTTGAGGAACTTGAGGCCGCGCTTGGCATCCGCCTGCGCACTGACGAGGAAGACGAAGAAATCGACACCCTGGGCGGCCTGGTCTTCCTGCGCACCGGTCGGGTGCCCGCCCGCGGCGAGGTGGTCGACCACGAAAGCGGCGCCGAGATCGAGATCGTCGATGCCGACCCGCGCCGGATCAAGAAGCTGCGGGTCCGGCTGCCTGCGGCCAGGGCCGGGGCGACGGAGGGCTAGGTGGCAGCGGCGCGGTGGGGCTGGCCCGGGCGGTCGCGGCTGGCCCTTGCCGGGCTGCTGGGTCTGGGGGTGGGCCTGGGCCAGGCGCCGTTCGGCCTGTGGCCGCTGGCGCTGCTGGCGCTGGCGGGGCTCTTGCAGCTGATCCGGCGGGCGGGCAGCGTGGCGGCCGGTGCCTGGGTCGCGCTCTTTGCGGGGGCCGCGCAGTTTGCGCTGGTGCTGTCGTGGATCGTGCAGCCGTTCTTCGTCGATCCCTGGCGGCACGGCTGGATGGCCCCCTTTGCGCTGGTGCTGATGGCCTTTGGCATGGCGCTGTTCTGGGCGGGCGCGGCGGCGCTGGCGCTCAGAGCGCGCTGGCCGCTCATGGCGCTGGCGGTGGCGCTGCCGCTGGCCGACCTCTTGCGCGGCCATCTGTTCACCGGATTTCCCTGGGCGCTTTTCGGCCATATCCCTCTGGGGTCGCCGCTGGAGCAATTGGCGGCGCTGGTCGGCGGCTATGGGGTGGGCGCGCTGGTGGTGGCGGCGGCGGCGCTGCCGCTGGCCGCGCCGCGGGTGGGCACGGGCCTGGTACTGGCCGCCGGGGTGGCGGCCTTTGTCTGGGGGCAGGCGCGGCAATCCGCGCCGGCGGCTGCGGCGCCGGGGGGGATCGTGCGGCTGGTACAGCCAAACGTGCCGCAGACGCTGAAGTGGGACCCTGACGAGGCACGCGCCACCTTTGACGGGCTTCTGGACCTGACGGTGGCACCGCCTGCCGGTGCCGTTCCGGGGCTGGCCATCTGGCCCGAAACCGCGGTGCCCTTCCTGATCGAGGAAGGATCGGGCGCCGCGCTGGCGATGGGGTCTCTGGGCCTGCCGGTCGCGGCCGGATACCAGCGCAGCCTGGGCGACCGGGCCTGGAACAGCCTGGGCATCTTTGGCCCCGGCGGCAGCATCGCCCAGTCCTATGACAAGGTGCATCTGGTGCCCTTTGGCGAATATGTCCCGGCCGGCGACCTGCTTTACCGCCTGTTCGGCCTGCGCGCCTTTGCGGCGCAGGTGGGGGCGGGCTACAGCGCCGGCGAGGACGCCCGGCTGATCGACTTTGGCCCGGGCCTTGGCCCGGCGCGGCCGCTGATCTGCTACGAGGCGATCTTTCCCGAAGAGATCGCCACAGACAGCCGCCCCGGCTGGCTGCTGCAGGTGACGAACGACGCCTGGTTCGGCACCCTGACCGGGCCGTACCAGCACTTTGCCCTGGCCCGGCTGCGCGCGATCGAGCAGGGCCTGCCGCTGGTGCGGGTGGCCAATACCGGGATCAGCGCGGTGGTCGATGCGCGCGGCCAGGTGGTGGCCGACACCCTGGGCGCCCCGGCGATGCTGGGGCTGGGGCAGCGCGGGGCGATCGACGTAGCACTGCCGGGCGCGCTGCCGTCCCCCCCCTATGCCCGGCTGGGGGATTGGCCGCTTGTGGCGCTGTTGCTGGGCGGTCTCGTCCTGGCCTTTCTGGCGCCGGGCCGCCGCGCGGGGACTTGAAACTTGCGCGCGGCTGGCTTACCGCGCTGATCATGACCGCCACAACGGCTTCCTGGCGTGGCGGGTTACCCCAACGGAGCACTTTTCCATGAGCCGCAAGAACTATGTCTTCACCTCCGAGTCGGTCTCGGAGGGGCATCCCGACAAGCTGTGCGACCGCGTGTCGGACGCCGTGCTGGACGCTTTCCTGACCGAGGAACCGAATGCCCGCGTCGCCTGCGAGACCTTTGCCACGACGAACCGCGTGGTCGTCGGCGGCGAGGTCGGCCTGTCGTCGAAAGAGAAAACCAAGGCGATGATGGAGCGCATCGACGGCATCGTCCGCGATTGCGTCAGGGACATCGGCTACGAGCAGAAGAAGTTCCACTGGGAAAAGATCAAGGTCCACAACTATCTGCACGAGCAGTCGGCGCATATCGCGCAGGGTGTGGACAAGGACGGCGCGGGCGACCAGGGCATCATGTTCGGCTATGCCTGCACCGAGACGCCGGAACTGATGCCGGCGCCGATCCAGTATTCGCACGCCATCCTGCGCCGCCTGGCCGATGTGCGGAAATCCGGCAAGGAGCCGACGCTGGGCCCGGACGCCAAGTCGCAGCTGTCGCTGCGCTATGAAGACGGCAAGCCGGTGGGCGTGACCTCGATCGTGCTGTCGACGCAGCACACGTCCAAGCGGCAGACCTCGAAGGTCATCCGCGGCATCGTGGAGCCCTATATCCGCGAGATCCTGCCGGAAGGCTGGATCACCAAGAAGACCGAATGGCACGTGAACCCGACCGGGACCTTCGTGATCGGCGGTCCGGATGGGGATGCCGGCCTGACCGGGCGCAAGATCATCGTCGATACTTATGGTGGCGCGGCGCCGCATGGCGGCGGGGCGTTTTCCGGCAAGGACCCGACCAAGGTCGACCGCTCGGCCGCCTATGCCGCGCGCTATCTGGCCAAGAACGTGGTGGCGGCGGGCCTGGCGGATCGCTGCACCCTGCAGGTGTCCTACGCCATCGGCGTGGCGAAGCCGCTGTCGATCTATGTCGACACCCACGGCACCGGCAAGGTCGAGGCCGCGGCCATCGAGAAGGCCGTGATGGAAGTGATGGACCTGACGCCCCGCGGCATCCGCACCCATCTGGGCCTGACCCGGCCGATCTATGCCCGGACCAGCGCCTATGGCCACTTCGGTCGCGCGCCCGAGGCCGATGGCGGGTTCTCGTGGGAGAAGACCGACCTGGTCGAGGCGCTGAAGAAGGCCGTCTGAGGCGGCTCCTCGTTCGACTTCGTCTCCTCGTCGCGGGGTCTCCGACGACAAGCCGAAGGCGCAGGAGGAGGTGTCCGGTTCGGCACGATCCTGTCGCGGCGGCGAGGGGCAACAGATGCGGCGGTTCCTGCGGGGACCGCCGTCTTGCTTTGCGCGCCCGGAAGACCGCCGCCGCCCTCTGGGGCACCTTGACCGCTGCCGCGCCGCAAGGCTAAAGCCCGCGGCCATGACCGACAGCGCCCCGCCCCCCCGCCGCAACTTCTATGGCCGCACCCATGGCAAGACCTTGCGGGCCAGCCAGAAGGAATACCTTGAGCAGGACCTTGGTCCGCTGACGCTGAGGGGGGTGGCAGAGGCCGAGAACCCGTCCCGTGCGCCGCTGGACCTTGGCTTTGCCCATGGGCGGCCGCTCTGGCTTGAGGTCGGCTTCGGCGGCGGCGAGCATCTGGTGCATATGGCCGCGCGCTATCCGGATGTGCATATCCTGGGCGCCGAGCCCTTCGTGAACGGCATCGCCATGCTTCTGGGCAAGATCCGCGCCGCCGGGGTGACGAACCTGTCGCTGTATCCCCGCGACGTGCGCGAGGTCTTCGACGTGCTGCCTGCGGGGTGTCTGTCGAAGGTGTTCCTGAACTATCCCGACCCCTGGCCCAAGGCCCGCCACCACCGCCGCCGGTTCGTGACGCCGGATTACCTGGTGCCTCTGGCCCGCGCCTGCGCGCCGGGGGCCGAGTTCCGGGTGGCGACCGACATTCCCGACTATGTCCGCCAGACGCTGGAGGAGGTGCCGCCCGCGGGCTTTGCGCTGGTCCATCAGGGTGGGGCGGGCGAGGCCTGGGAGGACTGGCTGTCGACCCGCTATGAGCAGAAGGCCCTGCGCGAGGGGCGGTCGCCGCATTACCTGACGTTCCGCCGGGTGTAGGCGTCGCTGCCTCCGGCGGGAGTATTTGCAAAAGAGCAATGCAGGGGCGGATGGACCCCCGCGGGCGGTTGCGCTATCAGGCGGGCGGATTTTGCAGGAGAGCCACATGTCCGGCCACGGTGACGCGCAACCGATGATTTCCGCGAAAAGCGGGCCGTTGACGGGGGTTGCGGCGGTGCCGGGGGACAAGTCGATTTCGCACCGGGCGCTGATCTTCGGGGCGATGGCGGTGGGCGAGACCCGGATCTCGGGGCTGCTGGAAGGGCAGGACGTGCTGGACACGGCTGCCGCGATGCGGGCCTTTGGCGCCTCGGTCACGCGGCATGGCGAGGGTGCCTGGACGGTGGCGGGCGTCGGCGTCGGCGGGTTCCAGGAGCCGGCCGACGTGATCGACTGCGGGAATTCCGGCACCGGCGTGCGGCTGATCATGGGCACGATGGCGACCACGCCGATCACGGCGACCTTCACCGGCGATGCCAGCTTGCGCAAGCGGCCGATGGGGCGGGTGACCGATCCCTTGGCGCTGTTCGGGGCGCGTGCTTACGGGCGCAAGGGCGGGCGGTTGCCGATGACGGTGGTGGGCGCGGCCGATCCGGTGCCGGTGCGCTATGCTTTGCCGGTCGCCAGCGCTCAGGTGAAGTCGGCGGTTCTGCTGGCGGGCCTGAATGCGCCGGGCGAGACGGTGGTGATCGAGCGCGAGCCGACGCGCGACCATTCCGAACGGATGCTGGTGGGGTTCGGGGCCGACCTGTCGGTTCAGAAGACCGGCGAGGGGCATGTCATCACGCTGGTCGGGCGGCCGGAGTTGCGGCCGCAGACGGTGGCGGTGCCGCGTGATCCTTCTTCGGCAGCCTTCCCGACCTGCGCCGCGCTGATCGTCGAGGGCTCGGACATCCGGGTGCCGGGGGTGTCGCAGAACCTGACGCGCAACGGGCTTTACCTGACGCTGGTCGAGATGGGGGCGCGGATCGACTTCGAGAACCCGCGCGAAGAGGGCGGCGAGCCGGTGGCGGATCTGCGGGTGCGGTTTTCGCCCGACATGAAGGGGATCGCGGTGCCGGAAGAGCGGGCGCCCAGCATGATCGACGAATATCCGATCCTGTCGGTGGTGGCGGCCTTTGCCGAAGGGCCGACGGTGATGCGCGGTGTCAAGGAGCTGCGGGTCAAGGAAAGCGACCGGATCGACGCCATGGCGCGGGGGCTTGAGGCCTGCGGCGTGCGGGTCGAGGAAGAGGAAGACGTGCTGATCGTTCATGGCATGGGGCCGGGCGGCATGCCGGGCGGGGCCACATGCGCCACCCATCTGGACCACCGGATCGCGATGTCCTTCCTGGTGGCCGGGATGGCCGCGAAACAAGAGATCGGGGTGGATGACGGGTCGCCCATCGTGACCTCGTTCCCGATCTTCGAGGGGCTGATGAACGGTCTTGGCGCGGCGATCCGGCGGGGTTAGACCCGGGGTCAGCCTGGGTCGACCATCGCCGCCGCAACATGGGCGGTGGCCCAAGGGTCGCCCAATCTGTCGGCCATGACGACAGCTTCTGCTTCGCGCCCGCTGGCAGCCAGCAAAGGCGCAAGGTCGCGTCGCAACATCTTCAGGGCAGGGTGCTGGCGCGATATGGCCGATATCCGCGCCTCGGTTGCCAATGCCGCCTGCAGATCCCCGGTTCCGATCTGCGCCAGACCAAGGGCGGCAAGTGCGTCCGGGTGGTCCTGGTCGGGTAGCAGGGCAAGAAGCTGATCCGCCCCATCCTGCCCAAAGACGATCCAACTGGCCTGCAAGCCTTGGTTCAGCATGGTCTTGCGGGTCTCGGACCCGGCCGGGTATTGGTCCAGCGCTGCGAAAGCAGCCGGGATATCGGACTTCAGGATCGCCGCCGTCAGCTCTATCTGCGCAATCGGGCGATGAGGGCCCAGGATTGCAGGACGATTGGGGTAGGTCGTCTCGATCAGCAGAAAGGCTTCGCCGCCCGAGGCAAGAATTTCGCCGAGAAGCCAGGCGTCAGACCTGTCGTCCGACAGCCAGACCTCATTCGGCAGGTCGCGCGCGATGGCAAGGGCCTGGTCCGGGTGGCCATCGGTGGCCCATTCATGCGCAACGGCAAACAGGGCATCAATGCGGTCACCTCGGTTGGCAAAGCGAAGGGCCAGGGCCTGTGCGGCGGCAGGCCCTGAAATGGACAGGGTATGCAGAACGGCCAATCGGCTGATATCGTGGGAAAGTTTGGGCGAGGGGACAAGTCCCAGAAGGCTGAAGGCGTCCTCAATGCGACCGGCCTGGATCAGGCCCGCGGCGGCAGCCCCGGCCAGCCTTTCGGTCGACGTCTGATCTGCAGCGCGGATTCGACCAGAGATTCCGGCAAGGTCGACGGCTTGGCCCAGCCGGAACAGCGCGGCTTCTTCAATGACTTCCGGGTTGGAACCGGCAAACTCTGCCACAACCTCGCTCAGATGCCCGGCGGTCCGGGTTGTTGGAAGGAGATAGGGCCCATCGCCAGAGGCATTGGACAAAGCGAGAAGCATCAGGGTCGAGCCAAGGTCGAACAAGCCGAAGTCGGGTTCCGCCCGCAAGATCGACGGGATCAGATCAAGCGTTGCGGCCCAGTCGTCGCGCCCGGTGGTTTCCTGCAAAAGCGCGGTCTGGACAAGGGATTGGAAAATGTCAGCGGCCTTGGTTCCGGCCAGCGCCTGATCCACTGCCATCTGGAACACGCAATCTTGGTTGGGTGCTGCAACGCAGGCGGGATTGGCCTGCGCGGAAGAGGCGGACAGAAGGGCAAGGCATAGGGCAAGGGCACGCATGGGACCTGGGCGACAGCTGACCATGCCGCGGCGTGGCAGGGAATATGGGCGGTATTGTGGAGTTCCGGGGCCTTTCCGACTGGCCTTGAGCCCGGTGGCGGGCCGCGACGCTCCGCGGGGAGTATTTTTCAAAGAGCAATGGAATGCGCGCGCTCTTCCCGTTTTGCTCTTTTCCAAATACTCCCGCCGGAGGCGTACACCGCTGGCCAAGGGCGGAACGGGGGGCAGGCGATGATCTTCACGGTGGCAATCGACGGGCCGGCGGCGGCGGGCAAGGGCACGATTTCCCGCGCCGTGGCGCAGCGCTTCGGGCTGGCGCATCTGGATACCGGCCTCTTGTACCGGGCAGTGGGGGCGATGGGGGGCGATCCGGTCGTGGCGGCGGATCGGCTGACCCCGCAGGACCTGGCGCGCGACGACCTGCGCTCGCTTGCGGCCGGGCAGGCGGCCTCGCGCGTGGCGGCGATACCGCAGGTGCGCGCCGCTCTGGTCGAATTTCAGCGCCGGTTTGCCCGGCGAGTGGGTGGCGCGGTGCTGGACGGGCGCGACATCGGCACGGTCATCTGCCCCGAGGCCGAGGTGAAGCTGTATGTCACCGCCAGCCCCGAGGTGCGCGCCCATCGTCGCTGGCTGGAGGTGGGCGGCGACGAGGCCCGCGTGCTGGCCGAGGTGCGCGAGCGCGATGCGCGCGACATGGGGCGGGCCGATGCGCCCTTGCGGGCCGCCGCGGATGCGGTGGTGATCGACACCAGCGCGATGGGGATCGACGAGGCGGTCGAAGCGGCCTGCGCGTTGGTGGCGGCGCGGATGCGCTGACGGGTCTGGAATCGCGGACCTGACGACTCGGCCCGGATTTCGCATTCTGGTTGTGCGGGGGAAATTTCCTCCCCTTGCAGTTTCAAGACCAACCCTTTTTCAGAACGGAGACCTTGCCATGGCCGATCGTGCCAAATCCATCGAGTATCTGCAGAAGTCCGGTGTCGTGAACACCAAGATGACGCTGGGCGAAATGCTGGAGCATGCCGCGCGTCTGGAGACGCTGAACCCCGGCAGCCTGGCCGCCTGGACCTTCATCAGCCCGAACTACGTCTACACGGGCGACGAGGCGATGAAGCCCGACGTGGGCAACGTCATCACCCGCTGAGGCGCGGCCACCGGAAGGGGCCGGGGGGCAAGTCCCCTCTCCTCCGGCCCCGACCGCAGATGCCGGAGACGACCATGCAAGCAACCCTGGACCTGGCGCCGCTGGTGCTGGAGCGGCTGGCCGCGCCTTCGCCCGAGGCGACGAAGGCGGTGGCCGAACTGGCGATGGCGGCGGATTTCCTGGGCCAGGTGCACGGCCCGGTGCCGCCCCTCTGTGCCCTGGCGCAGCGGCTGGCTGCGCGGCTGGCCGACGACGCGCATCTGGCCCTGCTGGGGCATCCCTTCCTGATCGGGCAGGCGCTGACGCCCTATGTCTTCCTGCGCCGCCTGGGCGTGACCCTGCCGCCGTGGGAGCGGGTGTTGCGCGACTGGGCCGTGGCGCGGCCCGTCCTGCGCGAGGCCACGCCCTATCGGCGGATGGAGGTGGCCTATCTGCGGGCGAAATGCGGGTTGCAGCCCTTGCCCGGCTGGCAGGGCGCCGCGATCCTGCGCGATGCGCGGCGGGCCTGGGCCTTCAACCGCGAGCTGTCTTATGCCTTTACCCATGTGGTGCTGTTCGCGACCGACTTCGCCGCCATCCGCCGCCCC
This sequence comes from Fuscovulum sp., assembly GCA_018058035.1. GTDB lineage: Bacteria > Pseudomonadota > Alphaproteobacteria > Rhodobacterales > Rhodobacteraceae > Pseudogemmobacter. The sequence continues at coordinate 6,158 of JAGPCN010000014.1, read as the reverse complement.
GATCCCTTCGTGCGGGGCGTGGGCCGGATGCTGCTGGCCGAGGCGCTGGAGCGGTCGGACGTGGACCTGGTCTGGGAACTGGCCCTGTGCCTGCTGACCCAGGACCTGGCGCCCCAGGATCTGGCCGAGGTGGTCGGCGCGGCGGCGGCGATGCGGGCGGGGTTCGGCGGGCTGACCGATCCGGCGGGGGTCGCTGTGACCTATCACCCGGTGCTGGTGCATGACATCCTGGCCGCGCGGTTGTGGCAGCACCACGGCATCGACCTTGCGGCCGCCCCCGCGGCCGACCTGCCGGGGCTGGCGGCGCTGGAGGTGTTCCGCCGGGCGCTGGCGGGCAAGGATGCGGCGGCGATGGTGGCCGCCCATGCCGCGCTGCCGCTTGAACCCTGGGCGCAGGCCATGCTGCGCGACCGGCTGGCCGAGGTGCGCCGCAGCAGCCGCGCCCGCACCCTGTTCCTGCGCGAGACCGGCGGCGCCGAGATCCAGGGCGATCTTTACCCCGACTATGCCCGCCGCATCGGCGCGCTGATCCGGGCCTGCGCCTGAACGCCGCCCGATCCGCGCCTTTTCCTTGCCAGCCCCGGCCAATCGGTCTATAGGCCGCCCATCCCGAGACATCCCCTGCCGCCGGTTCTTCCGGGGTGGGGCGTTTTGTTTCCGGGGCCATCACAGACCGGCGGAGCCAACCGCATGGCCAGCAAACCGTGAAAAGGATCAAACTGCATATGTGCGCCAAGAACGCTATGGATGAATTCGAAGCCCTCCTGAAGGAAAGCTTCGAAATGGACACGCCCGAAGAGGGCTCTGTCGTCAAGGGCAAGGTCATCGCCATCGAGGCGGGCCAGGCCATCATCGATGTCGGCTACAAGATGGAAGGCCGCGTCGACCTGAAGGAATTCGCAAACCCCGGCGAGCAGCTGTCGATCAAGGTCGGCGACACCGTCGAGGTCTATCTGGACCGCGTGGAAAATGCCCGCGGCGAGGCTGTGATCAGCCGCGAGAAAGCCCGCCGCGAAGAGGCCTGGGACCGTCTGGAAAAAGCCTATGCCGCCGAACAGCGCGTCGATGGCGCGATCTTCGGGCGCGTCAAGGGCGGCTTCACGGTCGACCTGGGCGGCGCCGTGGCGTTCCTGCCCGGTAGCCAGGTTGACGTGCGCCCGGTGCGCGACGCCGGCCCGCTGATGGGCATGAAGCAGCCGTTCCAGATCCTGAAGATGGACCGTCGCCGTGGCAACATCGTTGTCTCGCGCCGCGCCATCCTGGAAGAATCGCGCGCCGAACAGCGCGCCGAAGTCATCGGCAACCTGAGCGAAGGCCAGGTGGTGGATGGCGTGGTCAAGAACATCACCGAATACGGTGCCTTCGTTGACCTGGGCGGCGTCGACGGCCTGCTGCACGTCACCGACATGGCCTGGCGCCGCGTCAACCACCCGTCGGAAATCCTGTCGATCGGCGAGACCATCAAGGTTCAGGTCATCAAGATCAACAAGGAAACCCACCGCATCAGCCTCGGCATGAAGCAGTTGCAGTCGGATCCGTGGGATGCCGTCGAAAAGGCCTATCCGATCAGCTCGGTCCACAAGGGCCGCGTGACCAACATCACCGACTACGGCGCATTCGTCGAACTGGAAGCGGGCGTCGAGGGCCTGGTCCACGTTTCGGAAATGTCCTGGACCAAGAAGAACGTCCACCCCGGCAAGATCGTCTCCACCTCTCAGGAAGTCGACGTCATGGTGCTGGAGATCGACAGCGCCAAGCGTCGCGTCTCGCTGGGCCTGAAGCAGACCATGCGCAACCCGTGGGAAGTCTTCGTCGAGAAGCATCCGGTGGGCTCGACCATCGAGGGCGAAGTCAAGAACATCACCGAATTCGGTCTGTTCGTGGGCCTGGATGGCGACATCGACGGCATGGTCCACCTGTCCGACCTGTCGTGGGACCAGCGTGGCGAAGAGGCCATCCAGTCCTATCGCAAGGGCGACGTGGTGAAGGCCGCGGTGACCGAGGTTGACGTCGAGAAAGAGCGTATCTCGCTGTCGGTCAAGGCCCTGGGCGAGGACACCTTCACCGAGGCCGTCGACGGCGTGAAGCGCGGTTCGATCATCACCGTGGCCATCTCGGCCATCGAGGATGGCGGGATCGAGGTGGATTACAACGGCATGAAGTCGTTCATCCGCCGCAGCGACCTGTCGCGCGACCGGTCCGAGCAGCGCCCCGAGCGGTTCCAGGTCGGCGACAAGGTCGACGTGCGCGTGGTGTCGATCGACTCCAAGACCCGCAAGCTGGGCCTGTCGATCAAGGCGCGCGAGATCGCCGAGGAAAAGGAAGCGGTGGAGCAGTACGGTTCCTCCGATTCGGGCGCCTCGCTGGGCGACATCCTGGGCGCCGCCCTCAAGGACCGCGGCTGATCCGCAGCCTTTTGCGCAGCATCGGAAGGCCCCGCCAGCGGCGGGGCCTTCTGCATTCCGCGTCCAAGTCCCCGTTTTTGTTTGTCAGCGGCCGAATCTTGCCCTTATAGTTGGCCGAGAAAAACATCGTGGCGGCCGCTGCCCTGGAAGGCCCGACCACAGGGGGGACTTCGAATGATCCGTTCGGAACTGATCCAGAAGATCGCGGACGAAAACCCGCATTTGACGCAGCGCCACGTCGAGCGGATCGTCAACACGGTGTTCGACGAGATCATCGAGGCGCTGGCCAAGGGCGACCGGGTCGAGTTGCGCGGCTTCGGCGCGTTTTCGGTCAAGGCGCGCAACGCCCGCGTCGGCCGCAATCCGCGCACCGGGGAATCGGTGCAGGTGGACGACAAGAAGGTGCCCTTCTTCAAGACCGGCAAGCTGTTGCGTGACCGCCTGAACGGCAAGTGACGTCCTGCCGCCCCCTACCCGCGGGGCGGTTCGTCTTGCGCACCCCGGCGAAGCGCCCCATAACGGGCATACCCCAAATCGGGCACGGGGGGGCCTGCCATGCTGCGTTATCTGCGTCTTCTGTTCATCGTCGTTACGGGTCTGGTTCTGCTGGTCGTGGCGCTGGCCAACCGCGCCTCGGTTCCGCTGCGGCTCATGCCCGAAGAGATCTCGGGCATCCTGCAACTGCCGCTGTCCTGGGAGGTGCCGCTGTTCCTGGTGATCCTGGGCGCGGTGGCGGTGGGGGTGCTGATCGGCTTTGTCTGGGAGTGGTTCCGCGAGATGCGCATCCGGGGCGATGCCCGCGCCAAATCGCGCGAGGTCGCCCGGCTGGAGCGCGAGCTGTCGACGCTGCGGACCGAAACCCAGCCGCCCAAGGACGAGATCCTGGCGCTGCTGGACGATGGCCGCCGGTAAGGGGCCGCGGCGGATGGACCAGGTTCGCGTCAAGATCTGCGGCGTGCGCACGCCAGGGGATGTAGCGGCCGTCGCGGCGGCGGGGGCGGCCTATGTCGGGCTGAACTTCTTTCCGAAAAGCCCGCGCTACCTGACGACCCCCGAGGCCCGCGCCGTGGCGCTGGCCGCGCCCGAGGGCCTGTGCAAGGTGGCGCTGGTGGTCGATGCCGATGACGCCACGCTGGATGCCCTGGTCGAGGCACTGCCGCTGGACATGTTGCAACTGCACGGCCACGAGACGCCCGACCGCGTGGCCGAGGTCAAGGCCCGCTATGGCCTGCCGGTGATGAAGGCTGTGGGGGTGGCCGACGAAGGCGACCTGCCCGCGCTGATGGATTATGCGTTGGTGGCCGACCAGATCCTGGTCGATGCCAAGCCGCCCAAGGGCGCGGTGCTGCCGGGCGGAAACGGCCTGGCCTTTGACTGGCGGCTGGTGGCGCAGCGGCGCTGGCTGCGCCCCTGGATGCTGGCCGGGGGGCTGACGCCCGAAAATGTCGCTCAGGCGATCCGGCTGACCAATGCGCGGCAGGTCGATGTCGCCTCGGGCGTGGAAAGCGCGCCGGGGGTCAAGGACCCGGCGCGGATCGCGGCCTTTGTCGCCGCCACCCGCCGGGCGCCGGTCCGCGCGCCCGACGGCGTGCCGATCCTGCGCTGATGCGGTTCCGCGACGCCACCCGCGCCGACGTGCCCGCCATCGTGGCGATGCTGGCCGACGATTCCCTGGGCCAGGGGCGCGAAGGCGCCGACCTGGCGCCCTACCTGGCCGCCTTTGACCAGATCGCCGCCAACCCCGCGCATCAGCTGATCGTGGCCGAGGACGCGGGCCGCATCATCGCCACCTGCCAGCTGACCATCCTGTCGGGCCTGTCGCGCCAGGGCGCCCGCCGCGCCCTGGTCGAGGCGGTGCGCGTCACCGCCGACCTGCGGGGCAGGGGGATCGGCGCGGCCCTGATGGCCGAATGCGAGACCCGCGCCCGCGCCGCCGGCTGCGGCATGATCCAGTTGACCACCGACCGCAGCCGCCAGGACGCGCACCGCTTCTACGAACGGCTGGGCTATCAGCCCAGCCACATCGGCATGAAGAAGCCGCTTTAGCCGCCCGGCGCCATCAGCACCGCCAGCAACTCGTTCGTGGTCTTGCCCGCCGCCGCCGCCACGTCCGCCAGCGGCTGGTCGGGGGTGGCGAAGGCATAGCCCGCCGCGGTCAGCCGGTCGCGCAGGGCCTGGGCATCGGTGCCGAACAGGGGCGCCAGATCCTCGGCCGGGTGCGCCAGCGCGCTGGCGGCAAAGCGCATCGCCGGCGGACCACCGGCCCGGTCGCCGCCGCTGGCCAGAAAGAACGGCACCGACATCGCCAGCGATACCGCAAGCGCCACCGCCATCGGCGCATGTTTCAGATAGCACATCATCGGGCGCCAGTTCTTCCACAGGTGCAGCGCGAAGGGCAGGATCAGCACCAGGCTCAGCCATTCGTGGATGCCGCGAAAGGCGGTGGGGCCGACGTGAAAGAACAGCGCGACCCCGGTGACCAGCGAGATCACGAAGAACCAGGTGACGAACGGGGTGGCATAGGCATTCAGGACGCGCGACATTTCGGAACCTTTGGTTGGGTTGGGCCGTCTCCCTCTCCGGCACCCCGTATACGCGGGCCAGATGGCTTTCCGTCGCGCCCGGAGCTGAAAACGCCGCAGGCCCCCTTTTCCGCTGGCCGCCGGGGCGCTACACCCGTCCGGTCAGACAGGGGAGAACCGACCATGGCCGAGGATGGCGTGAACAGCTTCATGACGGGCCCGGACGAAGCGGGCCGCTTCGGCATCTTCGGCGGGCGCTTTGTCAGCGAAACGCTGATGCCGCTGATCCTGGACCTTGAGGCGCGCTATGAACACGCCAAGACCGACCCGAGTTTCTGGGCCGAGATGGACGACCTGTGGAAGAACTACGTCGGCCGGCCCTCGCCCTTGTACTTCGCGCCGCGCCTGACCGAGCATCTGGGCGGCGCCAAGGTCTACATGAAGCGCGACGAGCTGAACCACACCGGCGCGCACAAGATCAACAACGTGCTGGGCCAGATCATCCTCGCCCGCCGCATGGGCAAGACCCGGATCATCGCCGAGACGGGCGCCGGCCAGCATGGCGTGGCGACGGCCACGGTCTGCGCCAAGTTCGGGCTGAAATGCATCGTCTACATGGGCGCGCATGACGTGGAACGGCAGGCGCCGAACGTCTTCCGCATGAAGCTTCTGGGCGCCGAGGTGATCCCCGTCACCTCGGGCCGCGGCACGCTGAAGGACGCGATGAACGACGCGCTGCGCGACTGGGTCACCAACGTGCGCGACACCTTCTACTGCATCGGCACCGTCGCCGGCCCGCATCCCTATCCGGCCATGGTGCGCGACTTCCAGTCGATCATCGGCAAGGAAGTGCGCTGGCAGATGGCCGAGGCCGAGGGCCGCCTGCCCGATACCGTCGTGGCCGCCATCGGCGGCGGGTCCAACGCCATGGGCCTGTTCTTCCCCTTCCTCGACGATCCTTCGGTCAACATCATCGGCGTCGAGGCGGGGGGCAAGGGCGTGGACGACCGCATGCAGCATTGCGCCAGCCTGACCGGCGGGCGCCCCGGCGTGCTGCACGGCAACCGCACCTACCTGCTGCAAGACCCCGATGGCCAGATCCTCGAGGGCTTTTCCATCAGCGCCGGCCTGGATTATCCCGGCATCGGCCCGGAACATTCCTGGCTGCATGACGTGGGCCGCGCGCAATATGTCAGCATCACCGATGCCGAGGCGCTTGAGGCGTTCCAGC
>JAGPCN010000214.1 GCA_018058035.1 Fuscovulum sp. | reverse complement strand
CTGGCGGTTTCGGCCATGTCCCAGCGGGTCGGCGTGACGCCCATGGCCGTCAGGCAATCGGCGGCGCCGGTGCCGACGCGGCCAAGCGCGCCGATGATCAGGGCGGTCGGTCGGCGCAGGCCGGCAAGCTCGGCCTCCAGCTCTGCCACCAGGGCGGCGCGGCCGGGATAGACCGAGACCGGGCCGCACAGGCCGCCCTTCTGCTGCGCCGCCCAGCATTTCAGGCTGACGGCGGCACCCGCAAAACCCGCCCAGTAGCCGAAGGCCGCGACGCGGCGGCCATCCTCACCCACCAGATATTCCAGGTCATAAAGCGTGCCGCCCCCGGCCTTGAACCGCCGCAACAGCACCTGCCCCGCCGGCTGGCCCTTGAAGGCATGGCCGAACATGATGTGGCGGTGCGGCAGGGGGGTGCCGTCCTCGGGCAGTTCCTTCAGGCCGAAGATGATGGCATCGACGGGGGCCTGGGGCCAGGAATTCTCGGCCACGATCTCGGCCCCCGCCGCGCGGTAGCCGTCGATCGGGATGGCGCGGACGGACGAAGCCTCTACCGACACGCGGATGCCCGCGGCGACCAGCGCGGCCACGCCTTCGGGCGTGACACCCACCCGTTCCTCGTGCGGGCGCTGTTCGGCCCTGACCCACAGATGCGTCGTCATACCCTGTCCTCCGGCGCGCGATAGCCCCGCGCCTGTGCCTTGCGTTGCCATGTGTCGGCGGTCACAACCGCCTCGCGCAGGTTGCCAAAGCTGCGCTGCCTGCGCTGGCCGGGCCGCCCACGGGCGCCCCATTCCCGGCTGACGGCATAGTCGCCGAACAGCGTTTCGGCCACCTCGACGCGATAGAACCGCGCGGCAGTGTGCAAAAGCAGGAAACTCAGCAATTCCATCCCCCCGGCTGGCATTCCGCCTGCGTTGATAACAGATAGAACGGCAGCGGAAAGAGGAGGCAGGCGTGCGGCGGCAGGTGCTGGGTGCGATGGGGCTGGCGGCGGCGGGGCTGGCGCTGTGGCGGTTCTGGCCGCGCGCCGGGCTGTCGGAGGCCGAGTTCGGCGCGCTTTACGCCGATCCCGTCACCCCGCCCGCGGGGCCGGTGCCGGTCTATCACCTGGGCCATTCGCTGGTTGGCCGCGACATGCCCGCGATGCTGGCGCAACTGGGCGGGCATGCTTGGAACAGCCAGATTGGCTGGGGCGCCAGCCTGATGAACCACTGGACCGGCGACGTCCCCGGCTTTGCCGAGGAAAACCTGCCCCCCGCCTTTCGCCCCGCCTTTCAGGCGCTGGACAGCGGCACTTACGGCGCGATCGTCCTGACCGAGATGGTAGAGCTGAAGGACGCGATCCGCTGGCATGATTCGGCGCGCTACCTTGCCGACTGGACGGCGCGGGCCAAGGCGGCAAATCCGGCCGTGCGGGTTTACCTCTATGAAACCTGGCACCGGCTGGATGACCCCTCGGGCTGGGCGGAACGGGTGGCCGCCGACCTGCCTGCCCTTTGGGAGGCAGAGGTGCTGCGCCCGGCGGTCGCCCGGTCAGGGGTGATCCGCGTCATTCCCGGCGGGCAGGTTCTGGCCGCCCTGGTGGCCGAGGCCGAAGCAGGCCGCCTGCCCGGCATCGCCGACCGCCGCGCGTTCTTCACCGATGACATCCACTTTGGCGACCTGGGTGCCTATGCCATGGCGCTGGCGCATTTCGCGGTGATCTACGCGCGCTCTCCGGTCGGGCTGCCGCATGCGCTGCGGCGCGCCGACGGGACGCCCGCCGATCCGCCCTTGCCGGAAACGGCCAGCGTGATGCAGCAGGTGGTCTGGCGGGTGGTCAGCGGCTATGGTCTGACCGGCGTGGCGAAGGGGTAGCGCATGGTGCTGTCGTTCCTGTTCAAGATCCTGTTCGTCGGCCACAGCCTGGTTGGCCCGACCTTGCCCGATCTGGTGGCGGCGGGGCTTGACCATCTGGGCGAACCGGCGGTGGTTCAGGCCCAGATCATCAACGGCGCGCCGCTGGCCTATGGCTGGGACCATTCGGATCAGGCCGAGGGTGTCGATGGCCGCGCCGTGCTGGCCGAAGGCGTCACCGACCTGATCCTGACCGAGGCGATCCCGCTGGCCGGCCAGATCGAATGGAACGACAGCGCAGGCTCCGTTGCCCGCTGGGCCGATGCCGCCCGCGCGGGCAACCCCGACGTGCGGGTCTGGGTCTATGAAACCTGGCATTCGCTGGCCTCAGGCCCCGGCGCGCAGGTGCCCGACGATCCGGGTGGCGAGGTGCCCTGGCGGCAGCGGATCGACGACGATCTGGCGAACTGGATGGCGATCGCGGGCGACGATGCCCGGCTGATCCCGGCAGGGCAGGCCATGGGGCGGCTGGCCGATCAGATTGCGGCGGGCGCGGTGCCGGGGCTGTCCGACATCCGCGATGTCTTTGCCGATGACATCCACCCGAACGGCAAGGGGCTGTACTTCATCGCCATGGTGCAGATCGCGGCGATCACCGGCCGCTCGCCCGAAGGGCTGCCGCCCAAGCTGACCCGCGCCTGGCCCAGCCGCGATGCGGTGATCACCGACGATCAGGCCGCCGCCTTCCAGCGCATCGCCTGGGCCGCGGTGCAGGACTTTGCGGCGCGCGAGGCGGGGCTGAAGGCCGCCGTGGCGCCCTCGGCCGAAGCCTCCGCGACCCTGCCGCCGGCGCCAGCCCCGGCCGTGATGCCCGCCTTTCAGAAGATCACCAACGTCAACCTCTTCCTGGGTCTGGCCGGGGTGAACGACTGGTCGGTGCAGCAGCCCTTCCTTGACGTGATGAAGACCGCGCGGCCCTGGGTCGGCCACCTGCCCGGCCAATGGGGCGGCTGGACCGAGGCCGAGTTGCGCGCCGCCGATGCGCTGGATGCCGAGGGCTGGCCCACCCGCCTGCCCGCCGAGATCACCGGAATTTCGACCCTGGTCCTGACCGACCTTCCCGAAGATGCGGGCGGCGTCGCCGGGCGCTACCTTGTGACCTGGCAGGGCAAGGGAACGCTGGCCGTCGAAGGGCTGGCCGATGTGGTCGAAACCGCCCCGGGCCGCATCGCCTTTGACTATACCCCCGGCCCTGGCGCGGTGATCCTGACGATCACCGCCATCGACCCCGCCGACCCGATCCGCCGCCTGCGACTGGTGCGCGAGGATCGCGCGGCGGCGCTGGACGCGGGCGAGGTCTTCAACCCCGACTGGCTGGCCCGGATCGAAGGCGTCCGAGGCCTGCGCTTCATGGACTGGATGGCGACCAACGATTCCCCCCTGTCGGCGGCAACGGACCGGCCCTTGCCGACCGACTACAGCTGGGCGCGGGTCGGAGTGCCGGTCGAGGTGATCGTGGCGCTGGCGAACCGGCTGCAGGCCGAACCCTGGCTGACCCTGCCGCATGCCGCGACCGACGATCTGGTGCGCGCCTATGCGGCGGCGGTGCGTGACGGGCTGAACCCCGGCCTGAGGGTCTGGGTGGAATACTCGAACGAGGTCTGGAACCCGCAGTTCGGCCAGGCCCGCTGGGCCGATGCCATGGGGCGCGACCGCTGGGGGCAAGAGGCGACCTGGCTGCAATTCTACGGCCTGCGCGCGGCCGAGGTGATGGGCGTCTTTGCCGCCGAGATGGGCGGCACCGACCGCATGGTGCGGGTGATCGCCACCCAGACCGGCGTGAAGGGGATCGAGGAGCAGATCCTGATGGCCCCGCTGGCCGTGGCCGAAGGCCTGAAACCGCCGGTCGACAGCTTTGATGCCTATGCCGTCACCGGCTATTTCTCGGGCCTGCTGGGGGCCGAACACAAGCTGGCGGCGGTGCGTGGTTGGATCGCCGAAAGCGAGGCCGCGGCGCGGGCCGAGGCGGCGGCGCAGGGCCTGACCGGGACCGAGGCCGAAGCCCACGTCGCTGCGCACCGCTACGACCTGGCGGTGCAAAAAGCCGCGGCCGAGCTGCAAAGCGGCGCCACCAGCGGCCAACCCGAGGATACGCTGCAACAATTGCTGACCGACACGTTGCCCTGGCAGGCGGCGGTTGCCGCGAAACACGGGCTGAAGCTGGTGATGTACGAAGGCGGCACGCATGTGGTGGGCTACGGCCCCGCCGTGGATGACCAGGGCCTGACCGATTTCTTCACCCATCTGAACTTCACCCCAGAGATGGGCGCCCTTTATGCCGAGCTGCTGGAGGGATGGGCAGGGGTCTCGGACCAGCCGTTCAACGCCTTCGTCGATGTCTACCGCCCCAACAAATGGGGCAGCTGGGGCGCACTGCGCCACCTCGGGGATGAAAACCCGCGCTGGCTGGCGCTGGCAAAGGGCTGCGCCGCGTGCTGAGCCTGATCATCCCCGCTTCGAACGAAGAGACCTGGATCGGGGCCTGCCTGCAATCCGTCGCCGATAGCGACCCGGTTCCCGGCGGGCTTGAGGTGATCGTGGTGCCAAACGGCTGCCGCGACAGCACGGCCGAGGTGGCGCGCAGCTTTCAGGCCCGGGTGCCGGGGCTGCAGGTGCTGGAGCAGGCCCAGGGGTCGAAACCCGCCGCGCTGACCGCGGGCGATGCCCTTGCCTGCGGCGAGGTCCGGGCCTTTCTCGACGCCGATTGCCGGGTGTCCAGCGGGGTGCTGGCAGCGCTGGCGCGCGCCCTGGCACGGCCGGACGCTGCCTATGCCGGGGCAACGCCGGTGATCCCGCGGCCGCGGTCGGCCCTGACCCGGGCCTATGCGCGGTTCTGGCAAAAGCTGCCCTTTGCCCGCTCGGTCGCACCTGGCTACGGCCTCTACGCGGTGAACGCCGCCGGGCGGGCCCGCTGGGGTCCATTTCCGCAGATCATCTCGGACGACACCTTCGTCCGGCTGCAATTCGCTCCCGAAGAACGGGTCCAGGTGCCCGACCGCTATGACTGGCCGATGGTCGAGGGCCTTGCCGCCCTGATCCGCGTGCGGAGGCGGCAGGACGCGGGTGTGCGGGAACTGGCGGCCCTCTGCCCCGACCTGATGGCCCGCGAGGCCAAGCCGCGTCTTGCGCCCTCCGACCTGGCCGGGCTTGGCCTTCGCGATCCGGTCGGGTTCGCCGTCTATGCGGCAGTGTCGCTGGCCGTGCGCCTGCGCCGATCCGACGGCGCCTTCACCCGCGGCCGGTGATGCAATCGCCGCCTTCGGCGAAGTCTTTCCTCTCGTCGTCGCGCAAGGCGCTCCTCCTCGGCGATGGGGGGGCATCCCCCCAAACCCCCCGGGGTACTTGCACCGGCCGAAGGGGAATGAGCATCATTCCGGCAGGAAATACCCCGGGGAGCTCGAGGGGCAGGCCCCCTCGTCAGGCGACATCGGCCATTCCGCCCAAACGTCAGCCCCCACGAAAAAGACTTGCGGCGGCAGCCGCGCAATTGCTTCACCGGCCGAAGGGTCAGGCGCTGGCGGTCAGGTCCGACCAGCCGCAGCGGGCGGCCAGAACCTCGACCGGCGTGCCGGTGTCGGTGGCCATCCCGGCCCGGAATTCGCGCGATCCGCGCGCTTGCCAGGTGTCGCGGATAAGGTGCAGGCCCGACCGGCTGATCTTGGTGATCGGGCTGCGCAGCGGCAGGCTGGCCCGCCACTTGGACTGCATCGCCCGGTAGGCGGCGCGGAACTCGAGGCCAAGTGCCTCGTGGAAACGGTCGTTGTGGATGCAGGGCAGGGCGCCGGCCCAGGCGCGCAGGCCGCGGGCGCGGGCCTCGGCCACGATGTCGGTGCCGTAGAAATGCCAGCCGCCAAGCGTTTCGTCGAAGCGCAGGCCCGAGGATCGGCGCAGCACGATCAGAAGCTCGTCGTAGCTTTGCACCTGCACCGGAGCCGTCGGCACGCGGCCGACGATCTGGCCCAGCGACGAGGACCAGACCGGCCCGATATGGGCGGCATCCAGCCCCACGCCGAAGCTGCCGAACAGTGCCCAGTCGGGGTCGACCCTCGCCACTTCCTCCAGCCGCGCCGCAAGCACGCGGTCCCAGCCCCTGGGCAGGTAGACGTCGTGGTGGGCGAAGACCACCACCTCGGCGTCCAGCGCGTCAAGCGCCCGGTTGTAGGCCGCCGCTGCCGAAGGCGCGTTGCGTTCCACATGCAGCGACAGCGCCGCAAGGCAGGGCGAGCGGGCGAGGTTGGCCTGCAAGATGGCGTCGGAATGGCTGGCGCAGGCCAGTGCGATGCGGGTCATGGCCGCCCGCCCGAGGCGAAGAGGGCGGCCAGCCGTTCGGCCTCATGCGTGATGTCGTGGCGGGCGAGAACGGTTTCGCGCGCCAGCGCCCCCATCGTGACCAGCCGGTCGTGCGGGGTAGCGGCAAAGGCGCGGATCGCGGCGGCCAGCGCCTGCGGGTCGCCCGCCGGCACCAGCCAGCCGGTCTCGCGGCTGACCAGTTCGGGCACGCCCATGATGGCGCTGGCGATCACTGGGCGGGCGGCGGCAAAGGCCTCCATCACCACCATCGGCAGGCCTTCTGCGAACGAGGGCAGCACCAGCGCCTGGGCGCGGGCCAGGTGGTCGCGCACCGCGGCTTCGTCCAGCCAGCCGGTCAGGGTGACGCGGCCCTGCAGCCCCGCGCTGGCGATCTGGCGTTCGATCAGCGGGCGGAACGGGCCTTCGCCGATCAGCGTCAGGTGCAGGTCGGGCAGGTCTGGGGCGGCCAGCGCCAGCGCCTCGATCAGCAGGGGAAAGCCCTTCTGTTCGGCCAGCCGGCCGATGGCGACCAGCCGCGGCGGACCGGGTGGCAGCGGTACGGGGGCGGGAAAGCGCCAGGGTTCGATCCCGCAATGGACGACATGCAGCCGGTCCCAGTGCGCGACATCGGTCCAGCGGCACAGTTGCGCCCGGCCATAGGAGGAGATCGCCACCGCAAAGGCCGCGCGGGCGACCTTTTCGCCCAGCGACAGGGCGTGCGGGGCGTCGAATTCCTCGGGGCCGTGGGCGGTGAAGCTGTAGCCAAGCCCGCCGATCTCGGCCGCCAGCATGGCCACGGTGGCCGAGTTGGTGCCGAAATGGGCGTGGATGTGGGGCAGCCGCGCCTCGTGGCAGCGGGCGGCCAGGTGCGCGGCTTCCAGCCAGTAGATCAGGTGGCGCAGCCGCCCGCCGGTGCCGGGCACGCCACCCGCGCCGCGCGCGCCGCAGCGGAGCGCCAGCGCCAGCGCCCGCAGGGATGGCCCGGGCCGCCGCGCCGCAAAGGGCAGGGCCGAGCGGATCAGCGCCCAGGCGCCCTTTTCCAGGATGTGCTCGGTGCGGGCATCCTCGGCGATGTCGGCAGGGTCGACCAGGCGGCCGCGATCGGACCGCAGGGCAAAGCGGTGGATCTGCCAGTCCATCCGTTCCAGCGCCTGCACCTCGCGCCGGATGAAGCTGTGCGACGGTTGGGGATAGGTGTTTACAAGATAAGCAAGCTTCACCGCGGGGCCTCTGGCAGGGGGCAAAGGCCAGCATCGGGGGGGGCGGGGGCGGATGCAAGGACCTTGGCGCCCGGGCGGTGCATCGGATTGACCGGTGATGCAGCAAAGCCTTAGGGTCCGCGCCGGAAACCGGGGCGGGGGAATGACGCAACAGGGATCGGGCCTGATGGGCCGCGCGCTGCGCGGGTCGGCGCTGACGGCGGGGTCCTTCGTCATTGCGCAGGGCTTGCGGCTGGCATCCAACCTGGTGCTGACGCGGCTGTTGTTCCCCGAGGCCTTCGGCCTGATGGCGCTGGT
>JAGPCN010000013.1 GCA_018058035.1 Fuscovulum sp. | reverse complement strand
CCCTTGGGCGGGTGGCCGGTGTGGTTCAGCACCGCGTCGATGCGGCCGTGGGTGGCCAGCGCCAGGTCGACCACCGCCTTCAGGTCGTCGGCGCTTTGCGCCACGCCGCGATGCGCCACGCCGCCCAGTTCGGCGGCCAGCGTCTGGCAGTTCTCGGACGGCGACATCAGCACCAGCGCATGGCCGCGGGCGTGCATCTCGCGCGCCACCGCGGCGCCGATGCCACGGCCAGCGCCGGTGACCAGACAGACCTTGCGGGGCATCGGGGGGGACATCGGCGGCCTCCTTCAGAAGCGGTTGATCCGGTAGGGGTGCAGGTCGAGGTCAGGCTTCGACCCGGCGATCAGCTGGCCCATCAGCCGCGCGGTCGTCGCGGCGTAGGTCAGCCCAAGATGCCCGTGTCCGGTGGCATAGAACAGCCCCTTTGTCCGCGCGCTGGCCGACAGGATCGGCACCGTGTCGGGCAGGGCGGGGCGGTGGCCCATCCATTCGGTGAAGTCCTCGCAGCGCAAGGCGGGCAGCGCCTCCCGCGCCCGTTTCACCGTGATCTTCGACCGCCGATAGTCTGGCGCGGCGTCCAGCCCCGCCATCTCCACCGTGCCGCCGACCCGGATGCCGCCCGCCGTGGGGGTGACCATGAAGGCCTTGGCCGGCCAGATGATCGAGTGTTTCATCGAAATGCCGGGGGCCATGATCTGGGTGTGATAGCCGCGTTCGGTTTCCAGCGGGATCGGTTCGCCCAGGTCCTTCGCAAGTTTCGCCGAGAACGCCCCGGCGGCGATCACCACCTCGTCGGCGGCCAGGCGGCGGCCGTCCTTCAGCACCACTTCGCGGATGCGGTCGCTGCGGGCAAAGCCCACGACCTCGGCCTGTTCGATCCGGCCGCCGAGGGCGGTGAACCGCTCGGCCAGCGCCAGCACCAGCTTGTAGGGGTCTTTCATCGACCGGTTCTGCGGGAAAAGGACGGCCATCCCGATCCTGTCCGACAGTTCCGGCTCCAGCGCCTTGATCGCCTGCCGCCCGATCACCTCATATGGGAAGCCGAAGCGTTCGAGGATCTCGATATGGTCGCGGTCGGCCTTGAACTCGGCCTCGTCGGTGTACAGCGACAGGCAGCCCTCGTCGCTGATCTGGTCCGAAAGCCCCGTTTCGCGCAACAGGTCCAGCGTGTCGTCCAGCGAACGGGAACACAGCGCCGCCCCCTGCGCCTCAAGCGCGCGCAGCTTCGACGGGCGGCTGGCGGCGATGAAGCGCAGGAACCAGGGCACCAGCCTGGGCATGTAGGCAGGCCGCACTCGCACCGGGCCTTCGGGGTCCAGCATCCAGCCGGGGATCTGCCGCCAGACCGAGGGGCGCGAGGCCGGCATGAACTCGGTCACCGCGATCGAGGCCATGTTGCCGAAGGACGCGCCCTTGCCGGGCAGATCGCGGTCCAGAAGCACGACCTGACGGCCTCGCTTCTGCAGATCATGGGCGATGGCGGCGCCGATGATGCCCGCCCCGACAACCACCGTGGCCATGGCTTACTTCCAGTTGATGATCGGCTGCATCGCCGCCGCGAACTCGGCCTTTTCGGCCTCGGTCAAGGGACCGAAGGGCATCCGGCATTCGCCCACCGGGTTGCCCTGCAATTCGCAGCCGTATTTCAGCTTCTGCACGAACTTGCCCGATTCCAGCACGTTCATCGCGGGCCAGACCGCCTGCATGATCTCTTTGGCGCGGGCATGGTTGCCCGCCCGGAAGGCTGCGTCCATCTCGCAGACCGGCTTGGCCATGCAGTTGGCCGGGCCGCAGATCCACGAATCCGCACCCCAATGCATGAAATCCCAAGCGATGTCGTCCGAGCCCGAGACCAGCTGAATCCGTCCCGCATAGCGTTGCGAAATCCCGATGGCCCGCTGCATCACGCCCGAGCTTTCCTTGATCCCGATGATCCGCGGATTGTCGGCCAGCGCGTCCAGCGCCTCGTACTCGATCTCGACCCCGTCCTTGCCGGGGTAGGAGTAGAGCACGATGTTCATGTCGGTGGCGTCGATCACCGCATTGAAATGACGGATGATTTCGGCCTGCGTCGGCTTGGTGTAGAAGGGCACGGCCAGAAGGACGGCGTGATACCCCATCTCTTTCGCGCGCTTCGTGTTGGCGATGACCCCGGCGGTCGAGGGCGCGTTGGTGCCGGCGATCAGGGTTTCCCCGGGCTTGGCGAAATCCTTGACGAAGCGCAGCACCTGGTCGCGTTCGTCATCGCTCATCAGGTTGTATTCGCCCGAGGATCCGCAGGGCACCCAGCCCGAGACACCGGCCGCGCGCAGGGCGACAAGGTGCCGCTCGAAGGCGGCAAAGTCGATCTGCCCCTTGGCATCGAACGGGGTGACAAGCGCGGGCATGACGCCGGAAAGCTTCAGCATGGTCGGTCCTTTCGGTAGGCCGCGCTGCGCGGCGGTCCGGAGTGGGGGAGTCGCTGCAATCTTGCCGACATCAAGCCGACACGTCAAACGGAAAATATCCTGTGTCGACACGACACGGTGTCGCGGCTAAGGTCGCGCCGTTGAACAGTGCAGGAATACGCCATGTCCGCCGAGCCGGAACCGAAGCGCGCCAAGGGGACCGGCGTCAAGCTGGCCTACGAGACCATCCGCGACGAGATCCTGTCGCTGGACCTGCCGCCGGGCGCGCTGTTGGACGAGACGACGCTGGCCGAACGCTTTGCCATGTCGCGGTCACCGGTGCGCGAGGCGCTGATCCGGCTGGCGGGGGACGAACTGGTGGTGACGCTGTCGAACCGCTCGACCGTGGTGGCGCCGATCGACATCCAGAGCTTCCCGAAATACGTCGAGGCGCTGGACATCGCGCAGCGGATGAACACCCGGCTGGCGGCCGAGTTGCGCAGCGAGGCCGACCTGACGCGGATCGCGCGGCGGCAGAAGGAATTCGTCGCCGCGGTCAAGACCGGCAACCACCTGGCGATGTCGGATGCCAACAAGGCCTTTCACATGGCCATCGCCGAGGCCGGGCGGAACCCCTACCTCGCGTCCTTTTACGACCGGCTGCTGAACCAGGGCCGGCGCATGCTGCACCTGCATTTCGCCTTTCTGGAAAGCGGGCAGGGCGGCTATCTCCTGACCGACGAACATGACGAGATGCTGGATGCGATTCGCCGCCGGGATGTGGCGCGGGCCGATCAGCTGGCCCATGCCCATACCCGGCAGTTCCAGGCCAACTTCATCGAGTTCCTGAAGCACAATCACCTGCAGGATGCCCCGATCACCGCACCGCTGGACGCGCCGGCCTGAGGCCGGGCGCCGTCAGTCCGCGTCGCCCGCCACCTGCGACAGCACCTTGCCGCGCCCCATCAGCCGCAGGCCCAGCGGAACCACCAGGAACAGCGCCGACACCGCCAGCAGCGTGCCCGAAACCGGCGTCGAGACCAGCGTCGTCCAGTCGCCCTGCGCGATCGACAGCGCCCGCCGCAGCTGCTGTTCGGCCATCGGTCCCAGGATCAGCCCCACCACCACCGGCGCCACCGGATAGCCGTATAGCCGCATTCCGTAGCCCATCACGCCGAACAGGATCAGCATGCCCAGTTCGACGGGCGAGGGGTTGACCCCGATGGTGCCAAGCGTCGCGAATACCAGGATGCCACCGTACAGCCAGGGCCGCGGGATCGACAGCAGTCTGATCCACAGCCCGATCAGCGGCAGGTTCAGGACCACCAGCATCAGGTTCGCAATCAGAAGGCTTGCGATCAGCGTCCAGACCAGTTCAGCGTTCATCACGAAGAGCAGGGGCCCCGGTTGCAGCCCGAATTGCTGGAACCCCGCCAGCATGATGGCGGCCGTCGCCGTGGTCGGCAGGCCCAGCGTCAGCAGCGGCACCAGCGTGCCGGCGGCGGCGGCGTTGTTGGCGGCCTCGGGTCCGGCCACGCCCTCGATGGCGCCGTTGCCGAATTCCTCGGGGTGTTTCGTCAGCTTCTTTTCCGCCGCATAGGACAGGAACGAGGCCACATCGGCGCCGCCCGCGGGCATCGAGCCGATGGGAAAGCCGATGAAGGTGCCGCGCAGCCAGGCCTTCCACGACCGGCGCCAGTCCTGGCCAGTCATCCGCACCGACCCCGTGACCTTGTGCATTCCATCGGGCGGGGCCAGCATCGCGGCCACCGCCAGCGCCTCGCCAATCGCGAACAGGGCGACGGCCAGGGTGGTCGTCTCGATCCCGTCCATCAGTTGCGGCACGCCATAGGTCAGCCGTGCGGCGCCGGTCAGCCCGTCGATGCCCACGCAGGCCAGCGCCAGCCCGATGAAGAGCGCGGTCAGCCCCCGCAGCGCAGAATCGCCAAAGGTGGCCGAGACGGTCACGAAGGCCAGCACCATCAGCGCGAAATAGTCCCGCGGCCCAAGCGTCAGCGCCAGCTTCACCACCTGCGGCGCCAGAAAGGCCAGAAGCAGCGTGGCGATCAGCCCGGCGACGAAGCTGCCGATGGCGGCGGTGGCCAGCGCCGGCCCGCCGCGGCCCTGCCGCGCCATCCGGTTGCCCTCGATCGCGGTCACGATCGAGGCGCTTTCGCCCGGCGTATTCAACAGGATCGAGGTGGTCGAGCCGCCATACATGCCCCCGTAGTAGATGCCCGCGAACATGATCAGCGACCCTGCCGGGTCGAGGCCATAGGTCACCGGCAACAGCAGCGCCACCGTCAGCGCCGGGCCGATGCCGGGCAGAACGCCGACCGCGGTGCCCAGCGTCACGCCAACCAGCGCGTACAAAAGGATCATCGGGTCCATCGCGGTGGACAGGCCCTGAAGCAGCAGTCCGAAACTTTCCATCGCGTCAGCCTCCGAAGATCAGATGCTCCAGCGGGCCGCCGGGAAGGTTCAGCCGCAGGAGACGGTCGAAGACGCCGTAGATCAGCAGGGCCAGCCCCAGCCCGACCGCGATGTTGCGCCACAGCGGCCGCTGGCCAAAGCCGCGCGCGGTGAACCCGAACAAGAGCGCGGCCGACAGAATGAAGCCCGCGACATGCAAGAGCGCCAGTTGCAGCCCCAGGCCGCCCAGGATCCACAAGACCGGCGCGGGGGCCTGGCGTGGCGGGCGCGGCAGGTCGCCGCGCAGGCCCGCCACCACGGTCAGCCCGGCCAGCACCAGCAGGCCAAAGGCGATCAGCCGCGGCACGTCGGCGGGGCCGACGCCGGCATAGCCGCCGTCCTGGTTCAGCCCCGCGGCATCCCACAAGAGCAGCGCCGCAAGGCCGGCCAGTCCGGCCGCAATGACGAACGCCGCCCCGCGGGGGCGACGTTCCGGGGCAGGGTGCCCTATCACTTGACCAGGCCGATGTCGCGCAGCACGGTCTCGGTCGCGGCGATGTCGGCATCCAGCTGGGCGGCAAAGGCATCGCCGGCCAGGTAGGTATTGGCCCAGCCCTTGGCCTCAAGCATCGCGGTCCAGCCGGCGCTGGCGTTCAGCTTTTCGATGTCGGCCGAGATCTTGGCCACCTGTTCGGGCGACAGGCCCGGGGCGGCGGCGATCATGCGCCAGTTCTGCACCACCACGTCAAAGCCCGCCTCCTTGATCGTCGGCGCGTCGATGCCCGGCAGGCGCTCTGCCGAGGACACCGCCAGAAGGCGCATGGTCCCGGCCTTGACCTGCTCGGCGAACTCGCCGACCGACGAGACGCCGGCGGTGACCTGGTTGCCCAGGATCGCGGCCATCGCCTCGCCCCCGCCCGAGAAGGCGACGTAGTTGATCTTGGTCGGGTCGACGCCCGCCGCCTTGGCTAGCAGGCCCACGGTGATGTGGTCGGTGCCCCCGGCCGAGCCGCCGGCCCAGGACACGGCACCCGGCTCGGCCTTCAGCTTTTCGACCAGGTCGGCCAGCGTCTGGATGTCGGAGGCGGCGGGCACCACGATGGCCTGGGTGTCGCCGGTCAGGCGCGCGATCGGCGTCACGTCCTTCAGCGTCACCGGGCTGGCGTTGGTCAGGATCGCGCCCACCATGACATAGCCGCCAACGATCAGCCTGGTCGGGTCGCCCGCGCTGTCGGCCACGAACTGCGCCAGGCCCACGGTGCCGCCGGCGCCGGGCACGTTCACCACCTCGACCGAGGGCGCGATGCCTTCGGCCTGCAGCACCTCTTGCATCGCCCGGGCGGTGCCGTCCCAGCCGCCGCCGGGGTTGGCCGGGGCCATGATCGTATAGTCCTGCGCAAAGGCGGGAACCGCCAGCGCGGCCGCAAGGGCCACGCCAAGGAATGCGTGCTTCATCTGTCGTCCTCCCATGGGGCGGCGCGGGGCCGCCGAATCCACCGCGGGCTCCTCTCCCGCGGCACCGGGCAAGGAAAGCACGGCGACCTGTCATGAACCTGACACCTGTCCGGCGCGGTCAGTCGCCCCCGGCCAGCGCGGCGGTCCAGGCCGCCAGCACCCCGGCGCGGCTGGCCGCATCCAGATAGGCCAGCAGCCCCGGCGACACCGGCACCGGCCGCAGCCGGGCGCCAAGCGCCTCTTGCATCGCGGCGGCGCTGTCCTTGCCAGAGACCTCAAGGCTGATCGCGGGCAGCTTCAGCCGCTCGGCCAGCAGGGTCTGGCCTGGCGCCGACATCAGGAAATCCAGGAAATCCTCGCCCAGGTCCGGGTGGGCCGCGGCGCGGGGCACCAAAGCGACGCGGCTGACCACCACCACATAATCCCGCGGCAGCGCCAGGCCCAGGTCGGGCAGCCGCGCCGCCTGGTCGGCCGCGTATGACCCCAGCACGTTGTAGCCCAGCTTCAGCCTGCCCGCGTTGACCCCGTCGATCACCTCTTGCGAGGTGGCGAATGTCTGCACCCCCGCCCGCCCCATCGCCCGCACCAGCGGCCAGAGATCGGCGAAATGTTCCTGGTCGCGCATCAGGAACAGATAGCCCACGGCCGAGCGCGCGATGTCATAGGTGCCGATGGCGCCCTTGGGCGCGGTCGCAAGCCAGTCGATCAGCGCGGCCCGGGTATCCGGCGGCCCGTCGGGAAACGAGGGCCGGTGATAGACGATCACCGCGGGTTCGAAGGTCAGGGCAAAGACCATGCCGCGCCATTCCGCCCAGGCCGGCCAGGTGGCCGCATGCGGCAGCGCGACCTCGCGCGCATAGCCGTCATTCGCCAGCTTGACCGTCAGGTCCATCGCCGAGGAAAACACCAGATCCGCGGTGGGGGCGCCGCTGTCGGTTTCCTGCATCACGCGGTCCAGGATCTGGCCGGTCAGCAGGTCTTCGTAGCGCACCGTCACGCCGGGGGACCGGCTCTGATAGGCCTCGATCAGCGGGCGGGCCAGCGGCGAATCCAGCGAGGAATAGACCACCAGTTCGCCCGTCGCGGCTCCGGGTGCGGGAAACACCACCACATCGGCCCGCGCCGCAAGGGGCGGGCCAGCGGCCAGCGCCAGAAGGGTGGCAAGGAAGGGTCTGCGCATGGCGCCAGCCTAGCCCGAAGCGCGCCCCCGTCTCAACCTTCGCGCGGGGATTTCCCCGAAGGCGGCCCTTGGTCTAGGCTCACCCCATGCGAATCCTGCTTGTCGAGGACGACCTGCCGCTGGCCGAGGCGCTGACCACGCTTCTGGCGGGCGCGGGCTATGCGGTCGATTGCACCCATGACGGCCTTTCGGCCGAGGCGCTGATCGGGGCCGAGACCTTCGATCTGGTGATCCTGGACCTGAACCTGCCGGAAAAGGACGGGCTTTCGGTGCTGCGGTCGTTGCGGGCCCGGCGCAACCCGGTCGCGATCCTGATCCTGACCGCGCGCGGGGCGCCCGATGAACGGGTGGCGGGCCTGGACCTGGGCGCCGACGACTACATGGTCAAGCCCTTCGACGTGCGCGAGTTCGAGGCGCGGGTACGGTCGATCCTGCGCCGCCAGGCCGGTCTGCGCGCCGCCGAGGTGCAGATCGGCGCGGTGCGCTTCGACATGGCGGCGCGGCGGTTCTTTGCGGCGGGCGAGGACCTGGACCTGCCCTCGCGCGAACTGGCGCTGCTGGAGCTGTTCTTCCTGCGGGCCGGTCGCGTGGTCGGCAAGGAGGCGATCGTGCAATCGCTGACCTCGCTGGACGACAGCCTGTCCGACAACGCGATCGAACAATACGTCAGCCGCCTGCGCCGCCGGCTGCAACCGCATGGCCTGGTGCTGCGCACGGCGCGGGGCCTGGGCTACATGTTGGAAAGGCCGGCCGAGCGTGGCTGAGCGGCCCGTTTCCGGCTCGCTGCGGCGCTGGATCCTGTTCTGGCTGGTGCTGGCCACCGCCGCCATCGGCCTGCTGGCGCTGGCCGACACGCGGGTCGAGGCCTTGCGCACCGCGCGTGAGGTGTCGGACCGGGTTCTGGTCGGCTCGGCCATGGCGATTGCCGAAGGCGCCAGCATCGCCGCCGATGGCGGTCCGGCCATCGCGATCCCGTTCTCGGCCTTGGACATGCTGTCCTCGGCCGCGCAGGACCAGGTGTTCTACCGGGTCGACGGGCCGGGCGGGTTCCTGACCGGCTATGCCGACCTGACGCCTGCTGCGGTGGCGGCGGGTGCCGATGTCGGCCTGGCCGACGGCAGCCACCGCGGCCTGCGGGTGCGCATCGCGACGATCCGGCGCGAGTTGACCAGCGGCGAGGGCACGGTGCCCTTTGCCGTGACGGTGGCCGAGACGACGCTGGCGCGCGACGCGCTGGCGCGGTCGATCCTGACGCGGTCGGCGCTGCGCATCGCCGGGCTGATCCTGGGCGCCGCGCTGGTGGCCTGGACGGCGGCGACCTATGCGCTGCGGCCGCTGGACCGGCTGTCGCGCAGCATCGCCGCGCGGGCGCCACATGACCTGACGCCGATCCCGCCCGGCGCCCCGGCCGAATTGCGCCCGGTGGTCGATGCGCTGAACGACTTCCTGGCGCGGCTGGCACAGGCGATGGCGGCAATGCGCAACTTTGCCGGCAACGCCAACCACCAGATCCGCACGCCCCTGACCGTGGCACGCACCCAGGTCGCGATGGCCGCCAAGGCCCGCGGCGATGGCCTGCGCGAGACGCTGGACAAGACCGACCAGGCGCTGGTCCGGATCGAGCGGGTGCTGGAACAGCTGTTGCTGCTGGCGCGGATCGAGGCGACCGGAACCCGCCCGACGCTGGCCGCGGTGGACGTGGCGGCGCTGGCGCGCGGCGTCACGGCGGACCTGATGCCGCAGGCGCTGGCGCGCGGCAAGGACCTGGGCTTTGACGGCTCCGACCGGGCGCTGGCGCTGACCGAAGAGGTGCTGCTGGGGGAACTGTTGCGCAACCTGGTCGACAACGCGCTGCGCCATTGCCCGGCCGAAACCATGGTCACCGTGCATCTGCGCGTGCCCGACGCCGGCGGCCCGGTGCTGGCGGTGGCCGACACCGGCCCGCCCATCTCGGACGCGCAATTGGCGGCGCTGCGGGCGCGGCTGGATCCGGCGCCCGCGGGCGCGCAGGTGCGCACCGGCAGCCACGGGCTGGGCCTGCACATCGTGGCCGAGATCGCCCGCGCTCTGTCGGCCCAAGTCGGGGTCGACCGGGGCGAGGCTGGCCGTGGCCTGGTCTGGACGGTGGCGCTGCCCGCGCCGTCGCCTTGAAAGCGCCTCAGGTCGGCGTGCCGCGCTGGATGATGCCGGTGGCGGCGGCGGCGGCCAGCGCCGAGACCAGCCAGCCGGCAAAGATCAGTGGCCAGCGCGCCCACCACAGCGTGAAGCCCCAGACCCCGCGGTCCTTCGACGGGCTCCAGCTTTCGGTCTGGCCCAGTTCGACCACCGGCACCACCACGTCGATGCCATAGGCGATGGGGTGAAAGCTTTCCCAGTCCAGCCCGGCGCCGTCGGGGCCGTTCCAGACCTCGGCCGGGTTGGCGATGCAGCCGGGGCTGGGGCTGGGGATGCAATCCTGCGCCAGCAGGGCCTGCCAGCCGTCCGAGGCGGCGATCAGGTCGTTGTTGGGGGCCATCGCGCCTTCGGTCCAGGCGGCGGCGGCCAGCGCCGCGGCCAGCGCGCACAGCACCGCGATCCAGCCAAGCGCGCGGAACGGCGCGTAGCCATAGCCGACCACGCCTTGCGCGGCGCGGTCCCAGGCCCAGTCGACCAGGTTCTCGGCCCGGGCCCAAAGGCGGGCGGCGCCGGTGCGGGGCTGGCCGGCGGGGGCAAGGCGGGTCCGGCGGCGCTGGATGCCTTTGTGGCGGGTCTGCGCTTCCAGGATGTCGCGGGCCTCGGCCTCGTGGCCCATGCGGGCCAGGGTGGCGGCGCATTGCAGGTAGGGCTGCGGCAGGAAGCGGCCGTCCTGGTGCGACACGCGCGCCAGCCAGCGCAGGCGGGTGGCGGCATCCACCGGGGCGCCGCGGGTGATGCGGTCGTAGGTCAGGCCATCCAGATAGCTGCGGTCGCCGTCGGGCCAGGACGCCAGGTCGTCGACCAGGTCGCCGACATGGGCCGAGGGCAGGTGCAGGGTGCCGGCAACGGTGACCTGTTGCCAGAAGAACTCGGCCCCCACCTGCATCCGCTGCGCCGATAGCGCGGGCCGGCCGCTGGCCGACAGCTGCGCGCCGGTGAAATCCAGCTGGCCGGTGATCTCGGCGCTGGCCAGGCGCACTTCGCCTTCGGCGCGGAACGGATGCGCGCCTTGCGGAGTGGCGATCACGTCGCCGTCGATGCGCGCGCCCTGCGCGTTCAGCGCGATGCCCGCGGGGTTGCGCAGGCTGGCGCCGTCCAGCGCCAGCTGGCCGTCGATGGTGGCATTGGCCAGCGACACCTCGCCCGCCGCGGTGAACGGCCGGTCCTTGCCGGCGCGCAGGTAGACCGATGCGCCGATGGTCGCGCCCTGCAGCGTCAGCGCGCCGATGCTGGCGCCGTTCAGCGCCAGCTGGCCGCCGATGCGGGCGGTGGCAAAGGACAGCCGGCCCGGGCAGTCGATGCCCAAGAGAAAGACCGAGCCGGCGATCTCGGCCCCCTCGCAGGTCAGCGCGGGCAGCGACGCGCCGGTCAGCACCAGTTGCGTCAGCCGGGCCCGTCGCGCGGCGATCGGGTCGGTAAAGGCGCACAGCCGCAGGTCGGTTTCGCCCCGCGCCTCGGCAAAGGACAGGATCAGCGGCCCCTCGACCACGGCACCGACCAGGTGCAGGCCCTGCGGCGCGACCGGCGCGCGGTCGCTGCCGCCGGTGATCAGATGCGCCAGCAGGGCCGCGCGGATGCGCGGGGCGGCGGGGTCGGCCGGGTCGGGGCGGGCGGGCGACAGCTGGCACAGGGTGCCGGCGGCGGCATGGGCCAGCAGCGCCTGTTCGGCGGGGGACGGGGCGGCAAGGATATCGGACAGCGGATCGGCCATGGTGGCGCGACTATCGGGGCCTGCGCGCGCCGGCGCAAGCCAAAGGCGCAGCGGCCCCGCGGGGGCCGTCAGGACAGCCGCGCGCCGGTCACAGCGTGATGCGGAACCGGGCAAAGCCGTCGGCGCCGTCGCCCGCGGCCTCGATCCGCAACCCGCGTTCCTGCACCTCGGCCAGGTAATCCGCCGCCCTGGGGCCGGTGTCGAACAGCACCGTGGCCCCGCCGGCGGGCGCAAAGCCCCAGTTGGCATCGGCGGAGGGCGCGATGGTGCCCATCTGCACGATGTAGCGCACGATCACGTCGCGGTTGGTGTCGGGCGCGGCCAGGATCACGGTCGAGCCGTCGGCCCCCGGAAAACTGCCGCCGCCGCCGGCGCGATAGTTGTTGGTCGCCACCACGAACTCGGCCGCCGGATCGACTGGCGCGCCGTTCCAGGACAGATCGACGATCCGGTTGGCGGTTTCGTCCAGCAGCCCGCCCTTGGGGTCGAACTTCGACGGCTGCGTCACGTCGATCCGGTAGGTCAGCCCGTCGATCACGTCAAAGTTGTAGCTGGGGAAATCGGGGTTGATCAGCGGCTGGTCGGGCTTGCCCGGCTCGATCCGGTTGAAGAGGCCCGCGCTGCGTTCCAGCCAGTCCTTGAGTTGCGCGCCAGTGACGCGCACCACCTGCAAGGTGTTGGGATAAAGGTAAAGGTCGGCGACGTTCTTGATCGCCACAGGGCCGGCGGGAACATCGGTGTAATAGTCCGGCCCGCCGCGCCCGCCGGCCTTGAAGGGCGCCGCGGCCGACAGGATCGGCAGCGCCTCGTGTTCGGACCCCTTCAGCAGTTGCGCCACATACCAGGCCTGCGCCAGGCTGACGATCTGCACCGAGGGGTCATCGGCCACCAGCGCGAAATAGGAATACAGCGGGGCCGAGGTCTGGCCCACCTCGGCGCGCACATAGTCCAGCGTCTGCTGATGCGCCTCGGCGGTGGCGGCTATGGCGGGGGCGAAATCCTCGACCAGCGCTTTCACGCTGCGGTCCTCGGCGCGCTCGAAGATCGGGCGCAGGCTGCTTTCGTGCCCGGCGATGCGCCAGCCCTCGCCGTCGCGCTCCAGCATCAGGTCGATCAGCCCCATGTGGCTGCCCCAGAAGCCGGGCATGACGGCGGGCTTGCCGGCCAGCGTGCCCTTGTCGTTGTCGATGCCCTCGCCCTCGAAGTCCTTGCCGGGGAAGGTCAGGTGGGCGTGGCCGGTGACCAGCGCGTCGATCCCCTCGACCGCGGCCAGTTGCAGGGCGGCGTTTTCCGCGCCCGCCACCTCGGGGCCGGCGGTGATGCCGGTATGGGCGAGCGCCAGCACGATCTGGGCGCCGGCGGCGCGCAGGGCGGGCACCTGGGAGCGGGCGGCCTGAAGGATGTCGCGGGCGGTGACCTGGCCTTCCAGGTGGCCGCGGTCCCATTGCAGCACCTGCGGCGGCACGAAACCGATGATGCCGATGCGGATCGGGTGCTTGTCGCCGCCGCCGTCGGTGATCTCGCGGTCAAGGATGGTCCAGGGCGGCAGGTAGGTTTCGTCCTGGTCCGCCGTGGCGCCGGCCTTGCGCGCGATGTTGGCGCAGACGATGGGAAAGCCCGCCTGGGCGTTCACCAGGTCCAGGAAGGGCAGGCCGTAGTTGAATTCGTGGTTGCCAAGGGTGCCGGCGTCATAGCCCACGGCATTCATGCCCGCGATCACCGGATGGGTGTCGCCCTCTTTCATCCCCTTGGAATAGGCGATGAAATCGGCCATCGGGTTGCCCTGCATGTAGTCGCCATTGTCGACGGTCAGGGTGTTGGTCGCCTCGGCCCGGACGGCCATGATGTGGCTGGCGGTGCGGGCCAGGCCCATCGTGTCGTTCGGCTTGTCGGCGTAGTAGTCATAGGGCTGGACGTGGCAATGCAGGTCGGTGGTGGCCAGGATCCGCAGATGCGCCTGGCCCGCCTGGGCGCGGGCCGAGAACGGATGCAGGGCCGCGATCCCAGCGGCGGTGGTGCCCAGAAGAAAGGTGCGGCGGGACAGGTGCGTCATCGGAAGCCTCCGTTGCAAATGCGGCCTTTGGCAGGCCGTCTACCCGGCCAGCGTAACAGTGATGCGGGCGGATTACACCCGCAAGTTGCGCGGCGGCGTGGTCAATCGTCGGGGCGGCGCAGCTCGAAGACCGTCTCGACCGCGGCGTAATCGCGATAGCCCAGCCGGGACAGCGGGCGGAACCGGGTCACGTCGAAGCGCCCGTCGTCCAGGCAATCGTCGCGCAGGTGGACGCCGGTGACCAGGCCCAGCACCATCAGGTTGCCCTCTCCGGGCAGGGTCAGGACGCGGGTCGCGCGGCATTCCAGCGTGGCGGGGGCATCGGCGACGCGCGGGCAGTCGATGGTGGCGCATTCGGCCTTGGAGACGCCCGCGGCCAGGAATTCGTCGCGGCCTCGCGGATGGCGGCGCGAGGTTTCATTCATTGCCTGCAAGGCGGCGGCGGCCACGATGTTGACGGCGAAGACGCCGGTTTCCTCGATGGCGCGGATGCTGTCCTTGCGGCCACCGGCGAACATCACCTGGGCCGGATCGTCGGCGATGGCATTGAAGAAGGAATAGGGCGCCAGGTTGTCGCCCGCGGCGCAGCGGGTGGAAATCCAGCCGATCGGTCGCGGCGCGACGATGGCCTTGAACGGGTCGTGCGGCAGGGGATGGCCGTCTTCGGGGCGGTAGAACATCGCGGGCTCGCGCTTTGGGGATGGGGCGTTTGAACCTGAAACAATCGCATGTTACGGGGCGAGGCCAGAGGATTCGCAAAGCGGTGCCCGCGTGCCCTATCGCCTTGAGGAAGAGACCGAGGACGACTGGTGGGAGGTGGAGGCACTTTATGACCTCTGCTTTGCGCCGGGGCGCACGGCACTGTCCTCATATCGCTTGCGCGAGGGCGTGCCGACGGTGGCGCCGCTGTGCCTGACCTTGCGCGATGAAGAGGGCGCGCTGGTCGCGGTGATCCGCTACTGGCCGGCGCTGATCGGCGAAGAGGACGTGCTGCTTCTGGGGCCGGTGGCGGTGCATCCGACCCGGCAGGGCGAGGGGCTGGGCGGCCTTCTGATCAACGAAAGCCTGGCCGAGGCGCGTCGGCTGGGCTGGGAACGGGTGCTGCTGGTGGGCGACGCGCCCTATTACGCGCGCTTCGGTTTCCGCAAGCTGGCGGGGGTCGAGATGCCGCCCCCCACCAACCCCGACCGCGTGCTGGGGCTGGAACTGAAGACGGGGGCCTGGGCGGGCGTGACCGGCCGCGTGACAAAGGCGACCTGACCGCCCATTGCAGCGCGCGGCCTGGTCCCCATATCCTGCGGCATGGACCGATCCCCGACACCCGCCCCCTTGCCCGACCCCGCGCCGGAGCTGCATGCCGCGATCGCCGCCCTGGCGGCCCGCCATCGCCGCGCCAACGGCCCGGTGATGTCGCTGGTGACCCGGCTGGGCGGCAGCTTCGAGCGGCAGCTGGCGCTCTTGCCGCGCGGCTTTCGCGACCGCGTCGGGACTGCGACCGAGGCGGCGCTGGCCGGCGCCTGGGGCCTGGCCGGCGCCAGCGCCCGGCGGCTGCCCGATCCGGGCCGCCGCGGGCGGCTGGCGGCGGTGGTCGCCTCGGGCGCCGCGGGCGGGGCCGGGGGCCTCGCGACCGCGCTGGCCGAGATTCCGGTGACGGTGACGCTGATCCTGTCGGCGATCCGCGCCGAGGCGCTGGCGGCGGGCTTCGACCCCGACGACCCGCAGGTGGCGGCCGAATGCCTCAAGGTCTTTGCGGCCGGCAGCCCGCTGGCGGCGGATGACGGGATCGACACCTCGTTCCTCTCGGCCCGGCTGACGCTGACCGGCCCGGCCCTGCAGGGCCTGATCGCCGCCGTGGCGCCGCGGCTGGCCGCGGCCCTGACGCAGAAGCTGGCGGCACAGGCCGTGCCGGTGCTGGGCGCGGTGTCGGGGGCCGCGCTGAACGCGGCCTTCCTGGCCTGGTACCGCGAGGTGGCGGCGATCCGCTTCGCGCTGCTGCGGCTGTCTGCGGCGCATGGTGAGTCGACGGTGCTCGAGGCCTTTCGCACCGCCACCACCCCGCCGCCGGTCACCCGGGCCTGAGCGGCGGTGAAGCAATTGCGCGGCTGCCGCCGCAAGCCTTTTTCGTGGGGGCTGACGTTGGGCGGGATGGCAGATGTCGCCTGACGAGGGGCGCCGCCCCTCGAGCTCCCCGGGGTATTTTCACCAGAATGAAGTCCACGCCCCTTCAGTCCGGTGCAAGTACCCCGGGGGGTTTGGGGGGCTGGCCCCCCATCCGCCGAGGAGGAGGCAACTGCCGACGACGAGAGGAAAGACTTCGCCGTCAGGCGGCGATTGCTTTGCCGTCGGTCAGGGGCGGGGCCTTGCGCCCGGCCGCGCCCGCGCTTATGAGACCGCCGGAAATCGACGGGCCGCAGGGGGTGTCCATGCCGCTTCTGGTGATGAAATTCGGCGGCACCTCGGTGGCCGACCTGGCGCGCATCGAGAATGCCGCCCGCAAGGTCCAGGCCGAGGTCGAGCGTGGCTATGACGTGATCGTCATCGTCAGCGCCATGTCGGGCAAGACCAACGAACTGGTCGGCTGGGTCGAGCAGACCTCCAAGCTGTACGATGCGCGCGAATATGACGCGGTCGTCGCCAGCGGCGAGAACGTGACCGCGGGCCTGATGGCGCTGCGCCTGCAGGAGATGGGCGTTCCGGCGCGCAGCTGGCAGGGCTGGCAGGTGCCGATCAACACCACCAGTGCCCATGGGTCGGCGCGCTTCGTGTCGATCCCGCGCGACAACATCGACGCCAAGTTCGCCGAAGGCTTCAAGGTCGCCGTCGTGGCCGGTTTCCAGGGCATCAGCGCCGAGGGCCGCATCACCACGCTGGGCCGCGGCGGCAGCGACACCACCGCGGTGGCCTTTGCCGCCGCCTTCGGCGCCGAGCGCTGCGACATATACACCGATGTCGACGGCGTCTACACGACCGACCCGCGCATCACCCAGAAGGCGCGCAAGCTGGACCGCATCGCCTTTGAAGAGATGCTGGAACTGGCCTCCTTGGGGGCCAAGGTGCTGCAGACACGCAGCGTGGAACTGGCCATGCGCTACAAGGTCAGGTTGCGCGTCCTGTCCTCGTTCGAGGATACCGATGAAACCAGCGGAACCCTGGTCTGCGACGAGGAGGATATCGTGGAATCGAAAGTCGTTTCTGGCGTCGCCTATTCCCGCGACGAGGCGAAGATGACGCTGATCGCGGTCGCCGACCGTCCGGGCGTGGCCTCCGCCATCTTCGGGCCGCTGGCCGAAGCCGGCGTGAACGTGGACATGATCGTCCAGAACATCTCGGAGAAAGCCGCCGGGCACAGCGGCGCCACCACCGACATGACCTTTTCGGTGCCGGTGAACCAGGTCGCCCGCGCCCGCAAGGCGATGGAGGAGGCCCGCGCCGCCGGGTCCATCCAGTATGACGCCCTGGTCGAGGATACCGAGGTGGCCAAGGTCTCGGTCGTCGGCATTGGCATGCGGTCCCAGGTCGGCGTCGCCGCGCGCATGTTCGCGGCCCTGGCGGCCGAGAACGTCAACATCAAGGTCATCGCCACCAGCGAGATCAAGATCAGCGTTCTGATCGACCGCAAGTACATGGAACTGGCCGTGCAGGCGCTGCACGACGCCTTCGAGCTGGAAAAGGCCTGAGGCCGCCCAGCCGGCCGAAGCGGCCTGCACTCAGGCGCGCGCTTGCGGAAGGGTTTCGGGCGGGTTTCGGGCGTCAGCCGCAGTCTGCCGCGACCCAGAGCGTGGCCGATGCCGCGCCGTTCTGTTGCGCCAGGCGGCTGTGCAGGCCGGCGTCGAACCCGGTCCAGCGGCATTTTCCTGACTGGTCCAGGACAGCTTTGGCGATCTTCGCCCGGCTTTCGACGGACAGGCTGTTGTGGTCCCCGCACAGGCCCTTTTCGATGGCGCCCATGGTGCAGCTGGCCAGGCGCCCCTCCCTGGTCACATAGACCGACGGCCCGAGAATCTGCTTCAGTGTCGCGACGGATACGCCATGGCGTGCGGCTTCGGCGGCCCAGGCCGCCTCACCGACCGACGCGCCCCTGGCCTGCGGGTCGAAGGAAAACAGGATCAGCGACAAGGGCCGCGCCACCCCGGCAGAGCGCGCGATCTTGCTGTTCATCGCCACCCATGACACCGCGGCATCCCCTGCCATGGCCTTGCCGGAGGCCTTCGTCTCTGCCAGCACCGGCGTTGCGGCCAGGCAGGCAATCAGCAGGCTGATCCACGCAAGTTTC
The DNA here is from genome assembly GCA_018058035.1 of Fuscovulum sp. Lineage (GTDB taxonomy): Bacteria > Pseudomonadota > Alphaproteobacteria > Rhodobacterales > Rhodobacteraceae > Pseudogemmobacter. The sequence goes on along the minus strand of JAGPCN010000013.1, from coordinate 8,962 downwards.
ATCGGCGTCTTCCCCTCTCGATCTCTGGCGTCCCGCGCGCGCCTTGCGGCAGGTCGCAGATGCCCGCGGCGGCGGAAAGACCGAAGCGTGACCGAATTGGGCCGGCCCCGGGCGCAGCTTGCCGATCCGTCACCCCTCTGCCGCGTCTTGGGGCGCCAGGCGTTGCGTCTGCCCGGTATTCGGTCGCCGGAGGCCCGGAACGGCGGCCGGCCAACCGTGCCCCCTCGCCAAGGCGGCACCGCTTTCCTATAGAGAAGGAAAGGGAGACCGCCGCGCCATGCCCGAACGGACCGAAAGCGACAGCCGCAAGCTCTTGCGCCGCCTGCGCGATGTGCTGGCGGTGCCCGGCAAGGGCCAGGACCGGCTGGACCGGATCACCCATCTGATCGCCGACAGCATGCGGACCGAGGTCTGCAGCATCTACCTGTTCCGCGACCCCGAGACGCTGGAGCTGTGCGCCACCGAGGGCCTGAAGAAAGAGGCCGTCCACAAGACCCGGATGAAGCTGGGCGAGGGGCTGGTGGGCCGCGTGGCCCGCACCGGCCAGCCGGTGAACGCCGCCGATGCACCCTCGGAAAAGGGGTTCCGCTATATGCCCGAGACGGGAGAAGAGATCTTCTCGTCTTTCCTGGGCGTGCCGATCCAGCGCGTCGGCGAAAAGCTGGGCGTGCTGGTGGTGCAGTCGAAGGACAAGCGCGTCTTCTCGGAAGACGAGGTCTATGCCGTCGACGTGGTCGCCATGGTGCTGGCCGAGATGACCGAACTGGGCGCCTTTACCGGCGACGATGGCGCGATGAAGGCGCTGCACAAGCAACCGGTGATGTTCCGCGGCACCGTGGGCCAGGAGGGCGCGGCCGAAGGCCGGGTCTGGCTGCACGAACCCCGCGTGGTGGTGACGAACCCGGTCGCCGACGACCCCCTGACCGAGATCGAGCGCATCCGCGGCGCGGTGGGCGAACTGCGCGTGTCGATCGACGACCTGCTGGCCGCCGAACAGCTGGACAAGGACCAAAAGCAGGTTCTGGAGGCCTACCGGATGTTCGCCCAGTCGCGCGGCTGGCTGCGCCGGATGGAAGAGGACATCATGCGCGGCCTCTCGGCCGAGGCGGCGGTCGAAAAAGAGCAAAGCCAGGCCCGCGCCCGGATGGAGCAGGTGCCCGACGCCTACCTGCGCGAACGGCTGCACGACCTGGACGACCTGTCGAACCGGCTGTTGCGCATCCTGACCGGGCAGGGCAGCGACACAGGGGCGCAGATGCCCGACAATCCGGTGCTGGTGGCCCGCAACATCGGCCCGGCCGAACTGTTGGATTATGGCCGCAAGCTGAAGGGCGTGGTGCTGGAAGAGGGCTCGGTCGGGTCGCATGCGGCGATCGTGGCGCGGGCGCTGGCCATTCCCCTGGTGATCCACGCCGACCGCATCCAGGCCGAGGCGCTGAACGGCGACCCGATCCTGGTCGACGGCGACCAGGGCATCGTCCACCTGCGCCCCGAGGAAACCGTGGCCCGTGCCTTCCGCGACAAGATCGCGATGCAGGCCCAGGCGCAGAAACGCTATGCCTCGTTGCGCGACAAGCCGGCGATGGCGAAATGCGGCACCACCATCGCGCTGCACATGAACGCCGGCCTGATGGCCGACCTGCCCAGCCTGGCCGGATCGGGCGCCGAGGGGGTGGGCCTTTTCCGCACCGAGCTGCAGTTCCTGGTGCGCAACCGGATGCCGCAGCGGGCCGAACTGGCGGCGCTTTACGCCCGCGTCATGGATGCGGCGGGGGGGCGGCGGGTGGCGTTCCGGACCCTCGACATCGGCTCGGACAAGGTGCTGCCCTACATGAAGCCCAATGACGAGCCGAACCCGGCGATGGGTTGGCGGGCGATCCGGGTGGGGCTGGACAAGCCGGGCGTGCTGCGGATGCAGGTGCAGGCGCTGATCCGGGCGGCGGCGGGACGGCCGCTGACGATCATGTTCCCCTTCGTGGCCGAGATGGCGGAATTCGCCGAGGCCCGCGCCCATACCCTGCGCGAGGTGCATCGCGAACGCTCGCTGGGGCATCCGGTGCCCGAGCGGCTGGAAATCGGCGCGATGTGCGAGACGCCCTCGCTGGCCTTTGCGCCGCAAGCCTTCTTCGAACTGGCGGATTTCATCTCGATCGGCGGCAACGACCTGAAGCAGTTCTTCTTCGCCGCCGACCGCGAGAATGAAAGGGTGCGGCGGCGCTATGACACGCTGAACCTGTCGTTCCTGGCCTTCCTGGAACAGATCGTCGGGCGGTGCAGCGCGTCGGGCACGACGCTGTCGTTCTGTGGCGAGGATGCCGGCCGGCCGGTCGAGGCCCTGGCGCTGGCGGCGCTTGGAATTCGCACGCTGTCGATGCGGCCGGCCTCGATCGGGCCGGTCAAGGCGCTGATCCGCCGCGCCGACCTGCGCGAGGCACGCGCGGTGATCGAGCGCGCCCGGGCCGAAGGCGCGGAAAGCGCGCGGCCGGCGCTGATGGACTGGCTGGCCGCGCTGCCCGAGTGACCCCCGGGCGGTGAAGCAATTGCGCGGCTGCCGCCGCAAGCCTTTTGGTGGTGGCTGGCGGTGTGCCCGGGTCTGGCGTCGCTCGTCGGGGGCGCTTCGCCCCCCGAACCCCCCGAGGGTATTTTCCCCGGAATGAAGGGGCCGCCTTCAGTCCAGTCGAAATACCCATCGTCCGAGCCGGTTGCGCGCAGTCTTCGCGCGCAGAGGCGAGACAAGAGGCTTGCGCCGCAAGGCGCGCGATGTCCTGGGCTTCGGTCAGCGCCGGGCGGCGCGGGCGTTGGTCTGGCCCTGCACCACGATCTCGGTCAGGGCGGCCAGCTTGATGTTGGACAGGTACAACGCCACCGTCACCTCGCGCGATTGCGGGGTGCTGACGGCGGTGTCGTCAATCGGCGGGAAGATCCGGAATTCCAGCACCAGGCGGCCTTCGGCCTCGACCGGCAGCGGCACCAGTTCGGCCTGCCACCAGCCTTGGGTCGGGGTCAGGCCGGTGGCCCGCACGATCGCGCCCCCGGGGATGTCCTCGACCTGCAGCGTCAGCACCGTCTCGACCAGCGCGCGCGCATCGGCCGGGCGTTCGGGCAGGGCCAGTTTCTCGGTTTCCTCGGACTTGCCGAACCAGTTGAACGGGTTCAGCTTGCTGTCGCGCAGGCCGCCGCATCCGGCAAGGATCAGCGCAAGGGTCAGGACGGCGGTCGTACGGCGCATCGGGCCTCTCCGGTGGTCTGCCCCTTGGCTAGCGCATGGCGCGGGCTTTGAAAAGCCGCCACCCGCCACCTGCGGTCTGGACGTTTTGCCGCCCAGCGACTACCTCGGGGGCGAAAGAGGACCGCAGCCATGGCCACCGCCGCCTTCGAGGACATCGCCGAGACCTTTGACTTCCTGGACGACTGGGAGGATCGCTATCGCCATGTCATCGAGCTGGGCCGCGCGATGCCGGCGCTGGACGACAGTTTCAAGGTGCCGGCCTACAAGGTGGATGGCTGTGCCAGCCAGGTCTGGCTGCGCCCGGTGATCGAGGGGGACCGGTTCGACTTTCAGGGCGACAGCGATGCGATGATCGTGCGCGGGCTGATCGCGATCCTGCATGCGCTTTATTCCGGCTTGCCGCTGGCCGAGGTGGCAGGGGTCGATGCCGCGGCCGAACTGGGGCGGCTGGGGCTGAACGAGCATCTGTCCTCGCAGCGCTCGAATGGTCTGCGCGCGATGGTCGAGCGGATTCGCAAGGTCGCGGGCTAGCGCCCGTCACGCGGTCGAGCCGGCCGGTTCCTCGCTCAGCATCACCCGGTCGGCCGCAAAGGCCAGGTAGCCCGCAATGGCGCCCAGATGCTGGCGCGGCGCCTCGCAGGACCAGGCGGCGGCGGCGATCCGGCTGGCCGGGGTCAGGATGCCGAAGCCCTGCAACCGGCCCTTGTGCGGGCAGACCGCCAAGGAATCATCGCGTTCCAGCAGGTCCATCGCCACATCCTCGCGGGGGAAGTAGATCACCGGGGCCAGCGCGCCCTCGATCAGTTCCAGCGCGCGGTCGCTGCGCGCGACCAGGGCGCCGCCGGCGCGGGCCGACCAGACCCCCGCGGCGGGCCGGATGTGGATCTGGGTCGAGGTGGCCATCACGCGCATGCCGTTGCCTTCCAAGGGTGTCCCCAAGGGAAGCGTGCCGCGTGGCAATGGCAAGGCCCCGCCAGAGCAGCAGAATCAACCTGCGCGGGAATCCGCAGGGCCTAGAGCGGCGCGCAGGCGGCTTTCAGCCAATCCAGCGTTGCGCCCGCCATGCGGGGCGCCAGCCGGGCCAGCGTTTCGCCGTGATACTGGTCGACCCAGGCGCGTTCGGCCGGCGACAGCAGGCCCGCCAGGATCAGCCGCCGGTCGAAGGGCACGAAGGTCAGCGTCTCGAAGCTCAGCTGCCGGCGGTTGTCGCCCAGGGGCGGTGCCTCTTGCACCACGATCAGGTTCTCCAGCCGGATGCCGAAGGCGCCCTCGCGGTAATAGCCCGGCTCGTTCGACAGGATCATGCCGGGCTCCAGCGGCACCTCGCTGATCCGGCTAAGGCGTTGCGGCCCCTCGTGGACCGACAGGAAGGCACCCACGCCATGGCCGGTGCCGTGGTCGAAATCCTGCCCCTCGACCCACAGCGCGAACCGTGCCAGCGGGTCCAGGTCGCGGCCCGCCAGGCCGCGCGGCCAGCGCACCCGGGAAATCGCGATCAGCCCCTGCAACACGCGGGTATAACAGGCCCGGGCCTCGTCGCCCGGGTCGCCGATCGCTACGGTGCGGGTGATGTCGGTGGTGCCATCCAGGTACTGCGCGCCGCTGTCGACCAGCAGCAATTCGTCGCGGCCCACCGCCCGGTTGGTCTCTTCGGTCACGCGATAATGCATGATCGCGCCGTTCGGACCCGATCCGCAGATCGTGTCAAAGCTGATGTCGTGCAGCGCGTTGGTGGCCCGGCGAAACCCCTCCAGCGCGCGGACGACCGAAATCTCGGACAGGCTGCCCGGCGGCTGGCGGTCCAGCCAGCACAGGAATTCCACCATCGCCGCGCCGTCGCGCAGATGCGCCTCGCGCATCCCCGCCACCTCGGCCGCGGTCTTGCGGGCCTTGGGCAGGCGGCAGGGATCGTCGCCCCAGGAGACCTCGACCCCGGCCTCCTCCAGTTCCTGCGACACCGCCAGCGGCGCGGTCGCCTTGTCCACCCGCACCGGGCCTTGCAAGGTGTGCAGCGCCGGGACAAACGCCTGCGGCGGGCGCAAGCTGACCTGCGGCCCCAGATGGGCGCGCACCGCGTCGTCGATCTTGGCGGCATCGACGAACAGGGTCACCCGGGCGTCGTCGTGCAGCACGGCAAAGCCATGCAGGATCGGGTTGCGTGGCACATCGGCGCCGCGGATGTTCAACAGCCAGCACAGCGAATCCGGCAACGTCAGCACCGCCGCCCGCTGACCGGTCGCGCGCAGGGTCTCGGCCAGCCGGGCGCGCTTGTCGGCGCTGGTCTCGCCGGCCAGCGCATCGGGATGCACGAAGGCCCGGCCGATCGGCGGCCCCGGTTGATCCGGCCAGATCGCGTCGACGAAATTCCTTGCAGGACGCAGCGTTATGCCGCTTTCTTCAAGTCCTGCGCGAAGCCGCTCGATCTCGTCGGCGGTGTGCAGCCAGGGGTCAAAACCGATCTCGCCGGCGGCCATCTTGTCGCGTAGCCAGTCCGCCGGCTTCACCTCGGGCCAGGGCACCGGCGCAAAGACGGAAAGGTCGACCTGCGCCTTGACCTGGGTCCGGTAGCGGCCGTCGATGAACACCCCCGCGACCTCGGGCAGCACGATGCAGAACCCCGCGCTGCCGGTGAACCCGGTCAGCCATTGCAGCCGCTCGTCGCGCGCCGCGACATATTCGCCCTGATGCGCATCCGACCGCGGCACCAGGAATCCGGCCAGCCCCTCGGCCGCCAGCACCTGGCGCAAGGCCGCCAGACGCGGCGGCCCCTGTTCGGGCGAGGCGTGACTGTCAAAGCTCTGGAACACCGGAAAGCCCCTTCATTCTGGCCAAAATACCCCGGGGGGTCCGGGGGGCTGGCCCCCCGGCGCGCCGCCTCAGCCGACCTTCCGCATCCCCAGCACGCGCGCCCGCATCCGCGGGTCCTTGTCGAACAGGCCCGCCAGCTGCTCGGTCATCGCGCCGGCCAGTTGCTCGACATCGGTGATCGTCACCGCGCGCTGGTAATAGCGGGTGACGTCATGGCCGATGCCGATGGCGATCAGCTCTACCGCCTTGCGCCGCTCGACCAGGGCGATCACGTCGCGAAGGTGTTTTTCCAGGAAACTGGCCGGGTTCACCGACAGGGTGGAATCGTCGACCGGGGCGCCGTCCGAGATCACCATCAGGATCTTGCGCGCCTCGGGGCGCATCAGCATCCGGCGGTGCGCCCATTCCAGCGCCTCGCCGTCGATGTTCTCCTTCAGAAGGCCCTCTTTCATCATCAGCCCCAGGTTCGGCCGCACCCGCCGCCAGGGCGCGTCGGCCGACTTGTAGATGATGTGGCGCAGGTCGTTCAGGCGGCCCGGCTGCTGCGGGCGGCCCTGCGCCAGCCAACGCTCGCGCGCCTGGCCGCCCTTCCAGGCGCGGGTGGTGAAGCCCAGGATTTCCACCTTGACCGAACAGCGCTCCAGCGTGCGCGCCAGCACATCGGCGCAGATCGCCGCAATGGAGATCGGCCGCCCCCGCATGCTGCCGGAGTTGTCCAAGAGCAGCGTCACCACGGTATCGCGGAATTCGGTGTCCTTCTCCCACTTGAAGGACAGGGGCGTCGTGGGGTTCGCCACCACGCGGGCCAGCCGGCCGGCGTCCAGGATGCCTTCTTCCAGATCGAACAGCCAGCTGCGGTTCTGCTGCGCCTGAAGGCGGCGCTGCAGCTTGTTCGCCAGCCGGCTGACGGCGCCCTTCAAGGGCTCCAGCTGCTGGTCCAGATAGGCGCGCAGACGCTCCAACTCGGCCGGTTCGGCCAGGTCCTCGGCCCGGATTTCCTCATCGAAATCGGTGGTATAGACGGTGTAGTTGGGGTCGGCGTCGGAATGCGGGGCAGGCGGCGGAGGTTCCAGCGGCGCCTCGCCTTCGGGCAGCTCGGCCTCGTCGCCCTGCTCCATGTCGGCGCTGTCTTCCATGGTGACCTGAGCCTGGCTCTGGTCCTGCTGGTCGTCCTGGGATTGCTCGGGGCTGGCCTCGGCCTCTTCGCCGTCCTGGTCTTCTTCGCCGGTGGAATCGGGGTTGTCCTGGTCCTCTTCGGCCTCGTCGCCGGCCTCGTCGTCCTCGGGGCGGTCGGGGTCGTCGCCCAGCTGGTCGCCATAGCCCAGATCGGCGATCACCTTGCGGGCGAGGCGGGCAAAGGCCGCCTGGTCGGCCAGCGCGCCGTCAAGGCCCTCCAGCGTGCCGCCGGCCTGCTCCTCGATGAAGCCGCGCCAGAGGTTCATCACGTTCTGCGCGCCCGCCGGCAGGTCGCGGCCGGTGGCCAGCGACCGCACCAGATAGCCCGCCGCGACGGGCAGGGGGGCGTCCTGCGGATTGGTGATCTGGCCATAGGCCTTGCGGTCGGCCTCGTGCCCGATCTTGGCGTCGATGTTGCCGGCGGTGCCGGGCATGTCGCGCGCGCCCATCGCCTCGCAACGCGCGGTCTCCATCGCGTCGTAGATGTCGCGGGCCAGCTGCCCGGTGGGGGCATAGCGGTTCGACACCGCGTCGTCATGGAATCGGCGGCGCAGCGCAAAGGCGTCGGCCGTGCCGCGCGCCAGCAGCACCTCGTCCCGCGTCATCCGGCGGCTGACCTGCGGCAGGCGCACGCCCTCCTTGTTCATCCCCGGCGGGTCGACGGAATAGGACACCGTCATCTCCGGGTCATCCGCCATGGTGCGGGTCGCCTCGGCCAGGGCCTTCTTGAACGGATCGGCGGGGTTGTCGGTGGGTTTGGTCATAACGCCGAACATGGCACCACGGCCCCGCAGGGGCAAGGCCGGTCGCGCTGTCTAGGCTGCGGTAGGATGGGCAATATTGCCCATCCTACGAAAGCTCGAATAGGCCCAGTCCTCGGGCCTGACCACCAGCCCGTGGCGCACCGGATCCATGCGGCAATATTCCACCGCGCCTCGGAAATCGACCTCATCACGGATGCGGTGCTCCCAGAACCGTCGCTGCCAGAATCCCTTCTCGCGGCGCCCGGCCAGACTGCCTCGGGGGGCTCCCGGCAGATCAATCGCATGCGACACCCGGGCCTTGAACCGCCGCCAGCGTTCCGAGAAGTTCACTTCGTCTTCCGGCTCGGTCAGGACCGCGTGCAGGTGATCGGGCAGGATCACCACCGCATGCGGGATGGCCGGAAGTTCAGCAAAGGTCACGTGCCATGCCTCGCGCAAGAGGTCGACATGATCCGTCAGCGCGGTGGAGCCCCGCGCCTCGGCGCAAAGCGTGAAGTAGTAGGTCGATCCGGGGATCTTGAGGCGGCGATAGCTGGTCATGCCGGAACTCTCCGGCAGAATGGTTAACCCCGAGTTACCGTAGGATGGGCAATATTGCCCATCCTACCTCACTTCATCGCCATGCTCGCCGCCGATTCCGGCAGTTCCTCGGCGAAGCAGCGCTGGTAGAACTCGGCCACGGTCTGGCGTTCCAGCTCGTCGCATTTGTTCAGGAAGGTTAGCCGGAAGGCGTAGCCGACGTTGCGGAAGATCTCGGCGTTCTGGGCCCAGTTCAGCACCGTCCGCGGGCTCATCACGGTCGACAGGTCGCCGTTCATGAAGGCCGTCCGGGTCAGGTCGGCCACCGTCACCATCTGCGAAATGGTCTTGCGGCCCTTCTCGGTGTTGTAATGCGCGTTCTTGGCCAGCACGATCGCCGTTTCTGCATCATGCGACAGATAGTTCAGCGTCGCCACCAGGCTCCAGCGGTCCATCTGCGCCTGGT
>JAGPCN010000213.1 GCA_018058035.1 Fuscovulum sp. | reverse complement strand
GAAATGGTCTTGCGGCCCTTCTCGGTGTTGTAATGCGCGTTCTTGGCCAGCACGATCGCCGTTTCTGCATCATGCGACAGATAGTTCAGCGTCGCCACCAGGCTCCAGCGGTCCATCTGCGCCTGGTTGATCTGCTGCACGCCGTGATAAAGCCCGGTCGTGTCGCCCAGGCCCACCGTGTTCGCGGTGGCGAACAGGCGGAATGACGGGTGGGGCGTGATGATCTCGTTCTGGTCCAGCAGCGTCAGCTTGCCGTCATGTTCCAGCACGCGCTGGATCACGAACATCACGTCGGCGCGGCCCGCGTCGTATTCGTCGAAGACGATGGCCACGGGGTTGCGCAGCGCCCAGGGCAGGATGCCCTCGTGGAACTTGGTCACCTGCTTGCCGTCTTCCAGCTTGATCGCATCCTTGCCGATAAGGTCGATCCGGGAAATGTGCGAATCAAGGTTCACCCGCACGCAGGGCCAGTTCAGCCGCGCCGCCACTTGTTCGATGTGGGTGGACTTACCGGTGCCGTGATAGCCCTGGATCATCACCCGGCGGTTGTAGGCAAAGCCCGCAAGGATCGCCAGCGTGGTGTCGGGGTCGAACTTGTAGGTGTGGTCGATCTCGGGCACGCGCTCGCCGCGCTCCGCAAAGCCCTTGACGCGCATCTCGGTGTCGATCCCGAAGACATCGCGGACCGAGATCTCTTCGGTGGGTTTCATCACGGTATCCAGCATCGCCCTGCCCAGAAAAGTGTCAGCCTTCGGTTCATGGAACATTCCGCCCATGGGTGCAAGGGGAGGTCGTCGCGTTTGCGGGACACTGAAACTTCTCTCCGCCCGGCAACGTAGAGAAAGGCAGGACAAGGGAAAGGAGCCCCCGATGAATCGCCGCCGCCTGCTGCTGTCTGCCGCCGCCCTCATGGCCCTGCCGCGCGCGGGCCGGGCCGAGCGCTTTGACGTCACCCTGACAGAGGCCGAGTGGCGCGGCAAGCTGACCGGGATGCAGTACCACGTCCTGCGCGAAGAGGGCACCGAACCCGCCGGATCGCATCCCTATGACAAGCAGTACGGCGCCGGCACCTACCATTGCGCCGGCTGCGACCTGGCGGTGTTCTCGTCGGCGGCCAAGTATGACAGCGGCACCGGCTGGCCCTCGTTCTTCGAACCCTTGCCGGATGCCGTACGGACCCGGGATGACCCGGGCCTGTTCGGATCGCGGACCGAAGTGCATTGCCGCCGCTGCGGCGGCCATTTCGGCCATGTCTTCGACGATGGCCCGGCCCCCACCGGCAAGCGCTATTGCATGAACGGGGCGGCGCTGTCGTTCCGGGCGGGCTGAGCGGCGTCAGTCGCGGAAGAACCGGCTGTCCTTCAGCTGGTCCCAGGCCCAGACCACCTCTTGCAACTGGTCCTCGTGGCTGCGGTCGCCGCCGTTCATGTCGGGATGAAGAACCTTGATCAGGCCCTTGTAGATCTTGCGGATCTCGGTCTTGGTCATGGTGTCGCGGGCATCGAGGATCTCGATCGCCTTGCGTTCGGTCGGAGGCAGCTTGCGGGTGGCCCCGCCGGCCGGCTGCGCGCCCGGGTTGCGCGTCGCCTTCTCGCCCAGGATCTGCATCGGGTCGTTCACGCCCATCCGCGCCCAGGCATTGCCATCGCCCTGGCGGCTGAACGGCTTGGTCTCGCGATCCCAGACACGGTCGCGGTCGAGGATCTTCTGGAATTCCTCGTCGGTCGTGCCGTGGAAGAAATTCCACTTCAGGTTGTAGTCGCGGATGTGGTCCTTGCAGAACCAGAAGAACTCGTCCAGCTGGTCGGGCGACTTGGGCGCCCGGAAGGTGCCTGCGCGGTCGCAGCCGGGATGATCGCAGGATCGGCCGGTCGCCTCGGTGGCGGCAGCACCCCTGCGGGCGGCCTGCTTGCGCTTCTTGTCCGCGCTGACGCGCAGGTCGAAGTCGAAGGGGGACTTGGATGCCATCCGTTAAAACCGTCTCCGCAGAGCTTTCCGACTCGGGGCCGCGAGTTTAGAGGGTTCGTCGGCAGATTGAAGGGGGGCGCGGAAAAATGACTGTGGCGCAGCTGATCGAGACACGGCTCAGGGCGGCCTTCGCGCCGACGCGGCTGGAGGTGGTGAACGACAGCCACCGCCATGCCGGCCATGCCGGCGACGATGGGTCGGGCGAAAGCCATTTCCGCGTGCTGATCCGCGCGCCGGGCTTTGCGGGCCAATCCCGCATTGCCCGCCATCGCGCGGTGCATCAGGCCCTGGGCGATCTGACCGCCCGCATCCACGCGTTGGCGCTGGATATCGACGGGTGAAGCAATAGCGCGGCTGCCGCCGCAAGTCATTTTCGTTTGCCCCGACGTCGTGCGGGATGACTGGCGTTGCCTGACGAGGGGCGCCGCCCCTCGAGCTCCCCGGGGTATTTGGACCAGAATGAAGTCCATGCCCCTTCAGTCCGGTGCAAGTACCCCGGGGGGTTTGGGGGGCTGGCCCCCCATCGCCCGAGGAGGAGCGCCTTGCGCGACGACGAGAGGAAAGGCTTCGCCGAAGGCGGCGATTGCTTCACCGCCGGGATCAGCCTGCCGCCTTGGCCTTCAGGCGCCAGGCGTGCAGCAGCGGTTCGGTGTAGCCCGAGGGCTGTTCGCGGCCCTTGAACACCAGGTCGCAGGCCGCCTGGAAGGCGATGCCCTGGAACCCCGGCGCCATCGGCCGGTAGGCCGGGTCGTCGGCGTTCTGCCGGTCGACCACGGCGGCCATCTTGCGCATCGCCTCCATCACCTCGTCGGCCGTCACCACCCCGTGGTGCAGCCAGTTGGCGATGGCCTGGGCCGAGATGCGGCAAGTCGCACGGTCCTCCATCAGGCCCACGTCGTGGATGTCGGGCACCTTCGAGCAGCCGACCCCCTGGTCGATCCAGCGCACGACATAGCCCAGGATGCCCTGCGCGTTGTTCTCGACCTCGCGCCGGACCTGGTCGGCAGTCCAGCGGCGAAAGGCCGCCAGCGGAATGTCCAGCACCGCGTCCACATGCGCGCGCCGCCCGCCGCGGGCCAGCCTTGCCTGCACTGCCAGCACGTCGATCTTGTGGTAATGCAGCGCGTGCAGCGTGGCCGCGGTGGGCGAGGGCACCCAGGCGGTCGAGGCGCCGGCGCGCGGGTGGGCGATCTTTTCATCCAGCATCGCGGCCATCAGGTCGGGCATCGCCCACATCCCCTTGCCGATCTGCGCCCGCCCTGACAGGCCGCATTCCAGCCCGATGTCGACGTTCAGCGTCTCGTAGGCCGTGATCCAGGCCTTGCGCTTGATGAAGTCCTTGCGGCTGAACGGCCCCGCCTCCATCGAGGTGTGGATCTCGTCGCCGGTGCGGTCCAGGAACCCGGTGTTGATGAAGGCGACCCGGTGGCGGGCGGCGCGGATGCAGTCCTTCAGGTTCACAGAGGTGCGGCGTTCCTCGTCCATGATGCCCAGCTTCACGCTGTTGGCGGGCAGGCCCAGGATCGCCTCGACGCGATCAAAGGTTTCCACCGCAAAGGCCACCTCTTCCGGCCCGTGCATCTTGGGCTTGACCACGTAGACCGAGCCCTGGGTCGAATTCCGCAGCCCCTCGTCCTTCTGCAGGTCGTGCATCGCGATCAGCGTGGTGACCATCGCGTCCATCAGGCCCTCTGGCACTTCGGACCCGTCGGGCAAGAGGATCGCGGGGTTGGTCATCAGGTGGCCGACATTGCGCACCCACATCAGCGCGCGCCCCTTCAGCCGCAGGGGGCTGCCGTCGGGCGCCAGATAATCGCGGTCGGCCGCCAGCCGCCGCACCATTGGGCGGCCGCCCTTGTCGAAGGTCTCTTCCAGGTCGCCCGTCATCAGGCCCAGCCAGTTGTCGTAGGCCTGCACCTTGTCGATCGCATCGACGCAGGCGACCGAATCCTCGCAATCCATGATCGCCGACATCGCGCTTTCCAGCTGCACGTCGGCGAGGCAAGCCTGGTCGCGGGCGCCGATGAAATGCGCCCGGTCGAAGACCAGCTCGACATGCAGACCGTTGTTGCGCAGCAGCACGGCGTCGGGCGCCTTGGGGTTGCCGCGGTAGCCCACGAATTTCGTCGGCGTCACCAGCGGCAGGTCGTCGACCAGCAGCGCGCCGTCCTTGACGTGGTAGCGGCGGACGTCGGCGTGGCTGGCGCCCTCGATCGGGAAGGCCTCGTCCAGGAACACCCGGGCGCGGGCCACCACGCGCGCGCCGCGGCCACGGTCATAGCCGCCTTTCGGCGGGGCCGACCCCATCGCGTCGGTGCCATAAAGGCAATCGTACAGGCTACCCCACCGCGCATTGGCGGCGTTCAGCGCGTAGCGGGCGTTGGTGATCGGCACCACCAACTGCGGCCCTGGCACCTGGGCGATCTCGGGGTCGACATTCGCGGTGTCGATCTGGAAATCGGGGCCTTCGGGCAAGAGATAGCCGATCTCGGCCAGGAACGCCTTGTAGGCGGCGTGGTCATGCGGCTGGCCGTGCCTTGCGATGTGCCAGGCGTCGATCTGCGCCTGCAGATCGTCGCGCCGCGCCAGCAGCGCCCGGTTCTTCGGCGCCAGGTCGGCCAGCAGCGCCGCGAACCCCGACCAGAAGGCGGTTTCCGTGACGCCGGTGCCCGGCAGCGCCCGGGTTTCCAGAAACTCGGCCAGAACCCGGTCCACCTGCAGACCGGCCCGATCAACCCGCTTCGTCATGCCCGGACCCTTCCCCGTATGCCATGGCACACAATAGGCCCCCCGGGGGGGATGCGTCCAGCGCCGGGGGGGACAGGATTATCTGCAAGGGCCGAAAAGCACCTTTCGCCGTCCGTTGAAAGCGAGAAACTTAGCGGATCGGCAAAGTTTCCCTTGCTCCGTGCGGTCGGGGGTGTAACTTAGCTGCATGGCTAAGCATGATCCCGACCTAGACCTGCTGTTCCAGGCGCTGGCCGACCCGACCCGCCGCGCCATGCTGGAGCGGCTGGCCCGCGGCCCGGCGCCGGTTTCCGAACTGGCCCGCCCCACCGGCCTGCGGCTGCCCACCGTGATGCGCCACCTGTCGGTGCTGGAACAGGCGGGGCTGGTCAGCACCGCCAAGGACGGACGGGTGCGCAGTTGCGCCATCGTGCCCCAGGCGCTGGCGCCGATGCGGGCCTGGCTGGACGAACAGCGCGCGGTCTGGGAGGCGCGGCTGGACCGGCTGGAAGACTATGTCACCAAGCTGATGAAGGAGCGCAGCGATGAACCTTGACCCGGAAACCGACCTCAGCTTTACCCGCACCCTGGCGGTGCCGCGGCGGCTGGTGTGGGACTGCTGGACGATGCCCGAACACATCCCGCATTTCTTCATCCCGCGCCCGCACCGGGTGACGGCGGTCGACATCGACCTGCGCGTCGGCGGGCGGTTCAACACCACCTTCGACGTGGAGGGCAACGTGATGCTGAACAAGGGCGTCTATCTGGACGTGGTGCCGATGGAAAAGCTTGTGTTCACAGACACCTACACCGAAGGCTGGAAGCCCGCGCCCGATCCCTTCATGACCGCGATCCTGCTGTTGTCCGATGCGCCGGGGGGCGGCACCCAGTACACCGCGATCGCCCGCCACCGCAGCCCCGACACCCGCAAGACGCATGAAGAGATGGGGTTCTTCGATGGCTGGGGCACGGTGGCGACGCAGCTTGAAGACTATGCCAAGGGGCTGGCGGCGTGACCTCGCCCGCCTTGACCCCCGCCGTCGCGCCGCCCGGTACGGGCCGCTTTGCCACCCTGACCTTCGAGCGCCGCGTAGAGGCCCCGGTGGCGACCTTGTGGCAGGCCTGGATCGCCCCCGCGGCGCGCGCGCTTTGGGCCTCGCCCGCGCCCGAGGTGACGGTCGAGATCGTGGAAACCGCCTCGGGCCCCGGCGAGCGCGAAGTGTCGCTGTGCCGGGCGCCCGGCCACCCCGAGGTCAGGGCCGAAGTGCGCTGGCTTCACCTTGACCCGGTCCGTTGCGCGGTGAACTCGGAACTGGTCAGCTCCGAGGGCAAGACCGATGCCGCGGCCTTGGTCACCGCCGATTTCTCGGGCGACGACAGCGCCAGCCGGCTGGTGCTGACCATCCAGCTGTCGGCGCTGGCGGCGCAGATGCAGGACGGTTACCGCCAGGGCTTTGCCGCCGGCATCGCCAACCTGGCCGGGGTGGCGGAACGCACGATGATCCTGCAACGCCGCATCAAGGCCTCGCCCGAGGTGGTCTGGGGCGCCTGGATGAACCCTGCCACCTTGCCGCAATGGTGGGGGCCGGAGGGGTTCTCCTGCCGCACCGCGCGCATCGACCTGCGGGCGGGCGGCGAATGGGTGTTCGACATGATCGGCCCCGATGGCACGGTCTATCCCAACCACCACCGCTATGGCCGGATGGAGCCGGGCAGGGCGCTGGACTATACGCTGCACTGGGGCGAGAACGGGCCGAAACACGCCGACGCCTGGGCCAGCTTCGACGACCTGGACGGCGAGACCGAGGTCACGCTGGGCATGGTCTTCGCCACCGGGGCCGAGTTCCAGCAGGCGAGGGGATTTGGCGCGGTCGAACTGGGGATGCAGACGCTGGGCAAGCTGGCCCGGTTCGTGGGCGCGGGGTAGGGGCGCGGTCCGCGACGACCAGCCGAAGGCGCAGGAGGAGCCTGGCCTTTGCCCAGGGGCAGGCTTGTCGTCGGCTGCGCCGCTCCTCGCGACGACCAGCCGAAGGCGCAGGAGGAGCGGTCGGCAGGGTTCCCGCCGCCGCCTCATTCCCCCTCGGCACCCTCTCGGGGCGCAGGTTTCCGCCGCGCCGCGCCCCGGCAGCGGTCCGAGCAATGCCGCACCTCGTCCCAGACCCTGGCCCATTTCTTGCGCCAGGCAAAGGGTCGCCCGCAGGTGGCGCAGACCTTGGCCGGCAGGTCGGCCTTCCGAACCATCCGCGCCATGGCTACAGATCCAGGCTCAGTTGCCCCGCCACCGCCGGCCTTGGCCGCCGCCGGGGCGCGCGGTCGTTGACAAAGCGCGGATCGGCGCGGCTGGCGTGGCGGGCGACGATGGCAGCGATCTCGGCCCGGTCAGCCTGGCGGCGCAGTCCGAAGATCGCCTCGCGCGCCGCCCGCTGCGCGGCGGCCAGGTCGACGATGGGCGCAGGGTAGCGCCGGTCCAGAAGCCGCCCCGCCCCCTCCCAGGCCCAGGGGGTTTGCAGGAAGGCGTCCGGCACCGCCGCCAGTTCCGGCACCCAGGCCCTTGTGAAGGCGCCGGTCGGGTCCTGGTCCAGCCCCTGCTTCACCGGGTTGTAGATGCGCGGCGTGTTGATCCCGGTGGTGCCCGACTGCATCTGCACTTGCGGCCAGTGGATGCCGGGTTCGTAGTCGGTGAAGCGCCGCGCCAGGATCGCCCCGGTCGCCCGCCAGTCCAGCCAGAGGTGATAGGAGGCCACCGCCATCACCATGCTGCGCATGCGGAAATTCAGCCAGCCGGTCGCGCGCAGGTAGCGCAGGCAGGCGTCCAGGAAGGGCAGGCCGGTTTCGCCGCGCTCCCAGGCGGCCAACCGCGCGGCATCGGGGTCGCGCGGGCGCAGGGCTTCGGCGGCGCGGTGGAGGCAGGCGGTTTCGATCCCGGGCTGGTCTTCAAGCTTCTGGATGAAGTGGTCGCGCCAGGCCAGACGGGATTGAAAGCTGGCCAGCGCGCCGGGCCAGCGCCCGCCGGGGCGTTCGGCCTGCCGTTCGGTGGTGGCCTGCACGACCTCGCGCA
>JAGPCN010000212.1 GCA_018058035.1 Fuscovulum sp. | reverse complement strand
GCGCGACACCACGCTGGCCGAGATGGGCCGCCATCTGCTGGCCGCCCAGGGCACGGGGCTGGACAGCGGCCTTGCCCGGCTGGCGCCGCTGACGCAGCGCGAGATGGCGTCGCGGCTGTCGGTTCATCCAAGCACGGTCAGCCGGATGGTGCGCCACCGGTTTGCCCAGATCGAAGGCCGCATCGTGCCGCTGTCGCGGTTCTTCGAACGGCCGCTGGCCTCAGGCACCGCGCCGACACGATCCGTCGTGCTGTGCGCGCTGCGCGACCTGATCTCTTCGGATCCGGTCGCCGCCGGTCTCAGCGATCTGGCCCTGGCGCACCGGCTGGCCCTGGCCGGCATCGACGTGCCCCGCCGGCGGTTGGGCAAGTACCGCGAGTTGCTGGGCATCCCGTCCTCGCGCCGGCGCCGTCCGGCCGTGCCGGCCTGACCGGCCTCAGGGCTTGCCGCCCGGTGCCAGGCGCAGCGCCGGGCGCGGCCGGCCGGCCAGCTCGACCGCGGCATTCGCCCCGATCCCTGTCATGCACAACAGCCGCACGATGATCTGGTCGGACGCGCTGGCCGGCAGTTGGCCGGTGGTGATCGCCCGGCTGGCGCCGATCAGGGCATGCGTCGTCAGCCGCCAGACCAGGTCGGCATTCGACACCTCGAACCGCCCGGCCTGCGAGGCCAGCCGCAGATCGCGAATGGCAAACGGCCCCATCATGCGAAACAGCGCATCGGCGATCACCTCGGATCGGTTCAGCATCTGCGCCCAGCGGACATCGTTGGTGGCGGTGTCCAGCACCGTGCGGATGCCATAGGCATAGACCTGCGCCGGGTCGTCGAAGGTATCGGTCACCTCCTCGATCCGCAGGCCCAGCTCGTGCATCAGGGTTTCCAGCACCGCGATGGCCAGGTCATCCTTCGACTTGAAGTAGTTGTAGACCGTTCCGGCGCCCACGTCGGCGGCTTCGGCGATCTCCAGCATGGTCGCCGCCTCGACCCCCTTTTCGGTCATGATCTCGCAGGCGGCGGCGATCAAGGCATCGCGGTTGCGGCGCTGTCGGCGGGCCACGCGGCCTTCGGTCTGCGGTTCGTTCGTCATGGCCGAATCATATTCATTTTTGCATCCGCCCTCAACCACGCAGGGATTCTGCAAGGTTTCAATGGGTTAGTCGCACTACGGCATGATTCTAATCATACTTGACGATCATTCATTTTCGGCTGAGAGTCATTTCAGGCTGCACGTCACCCGGAGGAGGGCGGCGCGCAGGAACCCTCCGGCACCGCGCCGGAGTGCATCTGGGAGGACAACCATGACCCGTTCTGCGGGCGTCGACGGGTTCGACGCCGATGTCGCCATCGTGGGCGCAGGCCCTGTCGGCACGCTTCTTGCCATCCTTCTGGGCCAGCGCGGCAAGCGCGTCACCCTGATCGAGCGCTGGACCAACCATTACGCCCTGCCCCGCGCCGTGACCTATGACCACGAGATCGCGCGCATCTTCGCAACACTCGGGATCGACAGCGAAAACGACCCGGCGATCAGCCACCACGACGAACTCTACTACTGGAAGAACAGCGACCGGCAGAACCTGCAGATCGTGGATTGGCAAAGCCAGTCGGCCAGCGGCTGGCGGGTGCGCTACTGGTTCAACCAGCCGATGATGGAAAAGCGCCTGCTGGCCATCGCCGCGACATTGCCCAACGTCACGCTGCTGCGCGGCTGGCAGGGGATCGGGCTGGAACAGGACGCGGCGGGGGTGACGCTGTCGCTGCAACGCAACCCCGAGGAAGTCGGGCCGAACGGCGAAAGCCGCCAACTGCGGGCGAAATTCGTGGCCGGCACCGACGGGGCGAACAGCTTTGTCCGTGAGGCCCTGGGCATCGAGAACGAGGACAAGGGCTATTTCTTCGACTGGCTGATCCTCGACATGATCCCGTCGTTCGACTACGTCGCCAGCCGCGGCGACGAGCCGGCGCAATGGCAGCTGTGCGACCCCCGGCGCCCCACCACCATCGTGCCCGGCGGCCCCGGCCCGGTGCCCGGCGGCCCGGCGCGGCGGCGGTGGGAATTCATGGTGCTGCCGGGCGAATCCGCGCATGAGCTGCAAAAGCCGGAACAGGCCTGGAAGCTCTTGGAGCCCTGGGGCCTGACCCCCGCCAATGCCGAGCTTGAGCGCAGCGCCGTCTACCGCTTTCAGGCCCGCTGGGCCCGGCAATGGAACAAGGGCCGCTGCGTGATCGGCGGCGATGCCGCGCACCTGATGCCGCCCTTTGCCGGCGAAGGCATGTGCGCCGGCGTCCGCGATGCCGTGGCGATGGCCTGGCGGCTGAACGGCATCCTGGACGGAAAGTTCGGCCTGGGCCTGCTGGACAGCTACACCTCCGAGCGGATCGAACACGCCCGGCACTACATCAACTTCAGCCAGGAACTGGGCCAGATCATCTGCATCGCCGATGACAAGGTGGCGGCCCAGCGTGACGCCCGGATGATCGCCGACCTGGCCGCGCGCGGCGACACTCCGGTCCCGACCGACATCTGCCAGCTGGGCCGCGGCGCCTGGTGCGAGGACAGCGCCCATGCCGGCGAACTGTCGGTGCAGGGCGTGGTCCAGGCGGGCGACCGGCGCGACCGCTTTGATCAGGTCGTCGGCCAGGGCTGGGTGCTGCTGGGCCATCAGGCCGACCCGCTGGCCGCGCTGACCGACCTGCAACGCCGGCAGTTCGCGGCACTGGACGGGGTGGCCGTGCGCCTGGCCGCGCCGGGCGGCTGCGGCGACGCGGTCGATGTCAACGGCACCATCGGCGCCTGGCTGGACCGGATCGGCGCGCGCTATGTGCTGATCCGTCCCGATTTCTACGTCGCCCTGGCCGCCAACAGCGCCGAGCAGTTGCAGGCCCGCTTCGCCAAGGTGGCGCGCGCCCTGCACCTGACCGAACAGCCCGCCTTGGCGGCCGAGTGAACCGGCCCCCGCGCCCGCGCGCCGGCAGGGCATGACCCGGATTTAATATATCGCAAAGGCATGTTTCTCCGGGTTCATGCGATCCAGACTGCCGCAAAGGCATCGTAGCCTGCGGCCATTCATCAGGCCTCGCCCCGTCCGCAGAAGACGGGGCGGTGCCGGCGGGGGCGTCCTGCCGGCGTGACGGATATCACCCAAGGGAGGGATCGGAATGTTCACTCGTCGCAAGTTGCTGAAATCGGGCGCGGCCTTCGGGGCCGCCGCGGCCTCGGGGCTGGCTCTGCCGGCCCGCGCGCAGGCCAAGGCGCTGAAGATCGGCTATGTCAGCCCGCAGACCGGCCCGCTGTCGGCCTTTTCCGCCGCCGACAGCTTCATGGTCGAGAAATTCCTGGCCGCCGCGCCGGGGCTGGGGCTGGACGTCGAGGTGATCGTCAAGGACAGCCAGTCGAACCCCAACCGCGCCGCCGAAGTCGCCAAGGAACTGATCAGCCGCGACGAGGTGAACCTGATCCTGGTCGCCTCGACGCCCGAGACGACGAACCCGGTCTGTTCCATCGCGGAACAGGAAGAGATTCCGGTGATCTCCACCGTGGCGCCCTGGCAGCCCTGGTTCATCGGCCAGCAGGGCAACCCGGGCGACCCGGCCAGCTGGCAGGCCTTCGACTACGTCTACCACTTCTTCTGGGGTCTTGAAGACAACGTCGCCACCTTCATGAACATGTGGGGCATGGCGGAAACCAACAAGAAGGTGGGGGCGCTGTGGCCGAACGACGGCGACGGCAACGCCTGGGCCTCGGATGTGGGCATGCCGCCCGCGCTGGCCGCCGCCGGGTATCAGCTGACCGACCCCGGCCGCTACCAGAACCTGACCGACGATTTCAGCGCCCAGATCAACGCCTTCAAGCAGGCCGGCTGCGAGATCATGACCGGCATCCCGATCCCGCCCGACTTCACCACCTTCTGGACCCAGGCCAAGCAGCAGGGCTTCAACCCCAAGCTGGTCTCGGTCGCCAAGGCGCTTCTGTTCCCCGAAAGCGTGGCGGCCCTGGGCGAGTTGGGCCACAACCTGACGGCCGAGGTCTGGTGGTCGCCCAGCCATCCGTTCAAGTCGTCGCTGACCGGCGAAAGTGCTGCCGAGATGGCGGCGGCCTTCGAGGCGGCGGCCGGGCGGCAGTGGACGATGCCGGTGGGCTTTGTCCATGCGCTGTTCGAGGTGGCGGCGGATGCGATCGCCCGGACCGAAGACCCGACCGACGGCGACGCCCTGGCCGAAGCCATCGGGGCGACCAACCTGGATACCGTGGTCGGCAAGGTGCAGTGGGGCCGCGACAACGTGCCGGAATTCGCCCGCAAGAACATCTCGAAGACGCCGCTGGTCGGCGGCCAGTGGCGGCGCAAGGATGACGGCACCTTCGATCTGGTGATCGTGGAAAACGCCGGCGCGCCCGAGATTCCCTTGGGCGGCACGCTGGAAACCCTGGCCTGACGGCCCCGGCCCCGGCGGTTGCGCCGGGGCATCCCCCCTTTCGGCAAGGCGCGGCCCATGGCGATCCTGTCCCTGCAATCCGTCTCGAAATCCTTCGGCGCGCTGAAGGTGACCGATGACGTCAGCTTCGACCTGGCGCCGGGCGAGGCGCTTGGCATCATCGGGCCGAACGGCGCCGGCAAGTCGACGCTGTTCAACCTGATCACCGGCAACATCCGCGCCGACGCGGGCCGGGTGTTCCTGGACGGCCGCGACGTGACGCGCCTGCCGCCGATGGAGCGGGTGCGCGCCGGCATCGGCCGGTCGTTCCAGATCCCGCAGCCCTTCGGCCACCTGTCGGTCTATGAAAACCTGCTGGTCGCCGCCCGCTTCGGCGGCGCGGTCGGCGCGGCCGAGGCGCCGGGCTTTTGCTTGGGCATCCTGTCACGCACCGGCCTTGCCACGGTGGCCGAGAAGCCCTCGGGCGGGCTGCCGCTGTTGCAGCGCAAGCGGCTGGAGCTGGCCCGCGCCCTGGCAACCCGGCCGCGCGTCATCCTCTTGGACGAAATCGCCGGCGGGCTGACCGATGCCGAATGCGTCGAACTGATCGCCACCATCAAGGCCATCCACGCCGAGGGCACCGCGATCATCTGGATCGAGCATGTCCTGCATGCCCTGACCTCTGTCGTCGAACGGCTGATGGTGCTGAACTTTGGACGCATGCTGATGATCGGCGCACCCGATGCGGTCATGGCCTCGCCGGCCGTCAAGGAAATCTACCTGGGGATCGAGGCATGAGCGCGCTGTTGCAGATCGCGGGCCTGACCGCGCATTACGGCGACTTCCAGGCCCTGTTCGGGGTGGACCTGACGCTGGACGAAGGCCAGACCCTGGCCATCATCGGCGCGAACGGGGCCGGCAAGACCACCTTGATGCGGGCGATCACCGGGGTGGCGCGCGTCACCGCCGGCACGGTAACGCTGGCGGGCGCAGACATCACCCGCCTGCCCGCCCCCGACATCCTGACCCGCGGCATCGCCATGGTGCCCGAAGGCCGCAGGCTGTTCCCCTCGCTGACGGTCGAGGAAAACCTGCTGATCGGGGCGCATGCCCGCACCGGCAACGGCCACTGGACGCTGGAACGGGTGCAAACGCTGTTCCCCATCCTGAAGGACCGCCGCCTTAGCCCCGGCACCGCGCTGTCGGGCGGCCAGCAGCAGATGGTGGCCATCGGCCGCGCGCTGATGAGCAACCCGCGCGTCCTTCTGTGCGACGAGCTTTCGCTGGGCCTGGCGCCGGTGGTCATCAAGGAGATCTACGCCGCCTTCCCGCAGATCAAGGCCAGCGGCACCTCGATCATCGTGGTCGAACAGGACATCGGCCAGGCCCTGCGGGTCGCCGACCACGTCCATTGCATGATGGAGGGCCGCATCACCCTGTCGGGCCGCCCGGCCGAACTGTCGCGCGAGGCGATCCACGACGCCTATTTCGGAGTGAGCCACGCATGATCCTGATCGACACCCTCGCGCAGGGCCTGCTGCTGGGCGGGCTTTACGCGCTGTTCGCGGCTGGGCTGAGCCTGGTCTTCGGGATCATGCGGCTGGTCAACCTGGCGCATGGCGACCTGATCATCCTGGGCGCCTACCTGATCCTGACCGTGACCACCGTCACCGGCCTGCACCCGTTCCTGGCCGTGCTGCTGGCTGCGCCGGTGATGTTCGCCCTGGGTTGGCTGTTGCAGACCCACCTTCTGAACCGGGTGCTGGGCGCCGACATCCTGCCGCCGCTTCTGGTGACCTTCGGCCTGTCGGTGGTGATCCAGAACGGCCTTCTGTCCGGCTTTACCGCCGACAGCCGCAAGCTGACCGCCGGCGCGATCGAGGCGCAGTCGCTGGACCTGGGTTTCGTCACCCTGGGGGTGATGCCGGTCCTGACCTTTGCCTCGGCGGTGGCGGTGGTCTTCGCGCTGAACCAGCTGTTCTACCGCACCGCGCTTGGCCGGGCATTCCGCGCCACGTCCGACGATGCGGTGATGGCGCAGCTGATGGGCATCCGCCCGCAGCGGATCTTTGCCATGGCCACCGGCATCGCGCTGGTGGTGGCGACCATCGCCGCGCTGTACCTGGGCACGCGGGCGAACTTTGACCCCTCGATCGGCCCGGCCCGGCTGCTTTACGCCTTCGAGGCGGTGATCATCGGCGGGCTTGGCAGCCTGTGGGGCACGCTGGCGGGGGGGATCGTGATCGGGATGGCGCAGGCCCTGGGGGCCGCCGTCAACCCCGAGTGGCAGATCCTGTCGGGCCACATCGCCTTTGTCCTTGTCCTGCTGATCCGGCCGCGCGGACTGTTCCCGCGGGCGAACGACTGAGGTGCCGCAGATGACCCCGTCCCGTCCCCTTGGCCTTGGCCTTGCCCTTGCGGCGCTGGCCCTGCTGTATGCCCTGCCCGCCATCGCGCCGCGCGCCGTGGTGCAGGACCTGTTCGGCATCCTGACCCTGCTGGTTCTGGCGATGAACTGGAACATGCTGGCGGGCTTTGCCGGCCTGGTGTCGGTCGGCCAGCAGGCCTTTGTCGGGATCGGCGCCTATGCGATGTTCGCCGCGATCATCCTGATGGGGCTTGACCCGTTGGCCGGCGTGCTGATCGGCGGCCTGGCGGCGGCGCTGTTTTCCATCCCCATGGCCTTCTTCGCCTTTCGCCTGAACGGCGCCTATTTCGCCATCGGCACCTGGGTGGTGGCCGACATCGCGCGGCTGGCCATCAGCCAGTGGAAGGCGCTTGGCGGCGGCACCGGCACCTCGCTGCCCAAGGGCACCGCCAAGGACATGGCCTTTGTCGACCAGATCAAAGAGATGCTGGACGTCTCGTCCGCCGCCGCCGCCGATGCGCTGACCTATTGGCTGATGCTGTCGCTGGCGGTGGCGATGCTGGTCGCCAGCTACGTCTTCCTGCGCAGCCGCATGGGCCTGGGCCTGCAGGCGATCCGCGACAACGAGAACGCCGCGCGGTCGGTGGGGGTGGACCCGGTGAAGCTGAAGGCGCTGGTCTTCCTGCTGACCGCCTTTGGCACCGGCCTGTGCGGCGCGCTGGCCTTCATCCAGATCACCCGCGTCACCCCCGATGCCGCATTCAGCGTGATCGACTGGACCGCCTTCGTGATCTTCATCACCGTGATCGGCGGCATCGGCACCCTGCCCGGCCCCATCGTCGGCGTGATCGTGTTCTACGCCCTGCAGCGCCTCTTGGCCGACTATGGCACCATCTACCTGATCGTGCTGGGCTGCCTGGGCATCGCGGTCATGCTGTTCGCGCGCCGCGGGCTGTGGGGCCTGTTCACCGACCGCACCGGCATAGACC
>JAGPCN010000211.1 GCA_018058035.1 Fuscovulum sp. | reverse complement strand
GTTCGGGGCGGCGGTCCAGCAGCGAATACTGCACCTGCATCGACATCAGCGGGATGCCGGCATCCAGGATTTCCCGCACCCTGGGCGTATCGAAGTTGGTGGCGCCGATCTGGGCGATCTTGCCTTCGGCCTGAAGGTCCTTCAGCCAGCCCAGCACATCCAGGTAACGCGGCACGGCATAGTCCCACCAGTGGAACTGCACCAGGTCCAGCCGGTCCATCCGCAGGCGTTTCAGCGAGGTTTCGACGATGCCGCGGACATAGGCGCGGTCGCAGGTGGCCAGCATCGACAGGTCGGGCACCAGCTTGGTGTGGACATGCAATCCGGCCAGCGCGGCCTGGCCGTGGCGGTCGGCCCAGGCGGTGCGAAAGGCGCCGATCAGCTCTTCGACCCCGGTGTAGATGTCGGCGCAGTCAAAGGTCAGGATCCCGGCCTCGGCAAAGGCCATCATGTCGGCCACGGCTTCGGCGCGGTCCACCGGGCCATGGCCGCCGGCCAGTTGCCAGCCGCCGCGGATCACCCGGGTGATCCGGTAGCCGGGGCGCAGGTCGATCAGGGGCAGCGGGGTCATGGCGCCTCTTTCGGCAGGGGGACGGCGGTGGTTTCGGCATGGCTGAACCGGCGCTTGCCCAGTCGGGTGATCCGCAGCCGCGACGGGCAGTTCGGGTCGGGGCAGGCGATTTCGGCGTCAGAGGTCATCCAGTCGTTCGGGTGGGTCTGGCGCTGCTTGGCCGGCAAGAGCGGCAGGATGGCCGACAGCGAATAGATCGAAAAGCTTTGCCCCGGCGGCAGGTGCAGCTGTTCGCCGCGCAGTTCGAACCAGTCGCCCGGCGTGCCGCAATAGATGCGGGCGCCCTTTGGGGCGACGATCTCGACCCGCAGGTCGTAAAGGTCAAAGGAATCGTCGGTCATCCGGCCCTCGCAAAGGTGATCTCGGTGGCGCCGCCGCGGCGGATGCGGCCGCAGGCTTCGGTCAGCGCGGCGCGGTCCTCGGGGCGGACCTGCGCCACGACCGAGCCCGCCAGCCAGCCGATGGGAAAGAACATCCGCGCGCCGGGGCCGTAGAACAGGCCGACGTCAAAGATCGGGTCGGGGTTGCCGCCCCACATCCGCGCCGGCACATAGGCCAGCACCACATCGCCCGGCTGCGGGTGCAGCGTGGCGTTTTCGGGCGGCAGGGCCGTGGCCCAGCCCTGCCCCGCCAGCTGGGCGGGCGGGATCGGGCAGGAAATCTCGGGCCCGGTCCACATGGCGTGGATCGCGGGCACCAGCCGTGGCGCTTCGGCCCAGGCCCAAAGGAAAGCCGCGTTGGCGGGGGCCTTGTCGTCCAGCAGCACGGCACGGACCTCCAGGCCGTTCGCGGCATCGCGGATGGCGATCTGTCGGGTCATGGCGTCTCCTCGGGGCGGTCCAGCTTGCTGCGCAGAAAGGCGAAGGGGCGGCTGATGTCGTCGATCAGCGCCACCCGGGCGGCGGCGGCATCGCCGCGGCGCAGGGCATCCAGGATGGCGTGGTGATAGCGCGAGGCGTCCTTTTCGCCGGCCTCGGAAAAGGCAAAGATCGCGGCGCGGGTGCAGGGGCCGGATTGCAGCCACAGGCTTTCGATCATCGGGATCAGCACGGCCGAGCCGCAGGCGCGGTAGATCTCGAAGTGGAAGGCCTGGTTCAGCATCACCTCGCGGTCGACGGTCTCGGGGTTGCCGCCCAGCCGCAGCGCCTCCCATTCCGCCATGATCGTGGCGGCGCGCTCCAGCCCCTCGGCCGTCAGGCGCGGGGCGGCCAGGGCGATCGCCTCGCCCTCGATCAGGGTGCGGGCGCGCAGCAGGTCGGTCAGCCGGTCCAGGGTGATCGGCGGCACGCGGATCTGGCGGCTGGGCAACGCCTCCAGTGCCTGTTCGCTGATCAGGCGGCCCAAAGCCTCGCGCACCGGCATGGTCGAGGTCATCAGCGCGTCGGACAGCTGGCGGATGGTCAGCACCTGGCCGGGCGCGAACAGGCCGCCGATCAGCGCGCGCCGCAATTCGCCATAGACCCGGTCCTGCACCGTCTCGCGCCCGACCGGCGCCAAGCCCACCGCCATCGCCTCTGCCGTCACGCTGCCCACCCGGAACGAATCGTCTTGTCCGGGCAATTAGACGATTCTACTGTGATCATATCAAGTGTGATCACTGATCATCAGCAGGAACGCGGACGTGACCTCAGCCATCCTTGACGCGCAGCACCTGACGCGGCGGTTCGGCGGCATCGCGGCGGTGCGCGACATGTCGCTGGCCGTCGGAGCGGGTGAAATCGTCGGGCTGATCGGCCCGAACGGCGCCGGCAAGACCACGATGTTCGACCTGCTGTCCGGCTCGGTTCCGGTGTCGGAAGGCACGATCCGGCTGAAAGGTCGCGACGTCACGCGCGATCCGGCGCACCGGCGGCTGGCGCAGGGCCTGGGCCGCACCTTCCAGATTCCGCGGCCGTTTCCCGACCTGACGCTGATCCAGAACCTGCTGGTGGCGCGGCAGCACCAGACCGGCGAGCGGCTGTTCGCCAACTTCCTGTCGCCCCGCCGCATCGCGCAAGAGGAACGCGCCGCCCGCGACAAGGCCCGCGACCTGCTGGAGCTGATGCAGCTGACCCGGCTGGCCGACGAACCGGCCCGCGTTCTGTCGGGCGGCCAGCGCAAGCTGCTGGAGCTGGCTCGGGTGCTGATGGCCGACCCGGCGCTGATCCTGCTGGATGAACCTGCCGCCGGGGTGAACCCCACGCTGCTTGAGGTGCTGATCGACCGCATCCGCGAGATCAACGCGCGCGGCGTCACCTTCCTGCTGATCGAACACAACATCGACATGGTGACGCGGCTGTGCGGGCGACTGATCGTGATGGCGAACGGCGCCCTGCTGTGCGAGGGCCCGCCCGAGGCCGTGGCCCGCGACCCGCGGGTGATCGAGGCCTATCTGGGCGGGGCGGCGGCATGACGATCCTGGCCACCGAGGCGCTGGTTGCGGGATATGAGCCCGGCCTGCCCATCGTGCGCGGCGCCTCGATCCGGGTCGCCGCCGGTGAGATCGTCGTCATCCTGGGTCCGAACGGTGCCGGGAAATCCAGCCTGATCAAGGCTATCGCCGGGCTGGTGCCGATCAGCGGCGGCCGCGTCACGCTGGAGGGGCAGGATATCACCGCCCTGCCCGCACACCGCAAGATCCGCCAGGGCCTGGCCTTCGTGCCGCAGACCGAGAACGTCTTTCCCCGGATGAGCGTCGAGGAAAACCTGCGCCTGGCGGTCGGCATCTTTCCCGACCGCGATGTCCGCCACGGCCTGGACGAGGTTTTCACCCTGTTCCCCGACCTGGCCCGCCAGGCGCGGCTGATGGCCGGCAGCCTGTCGGGCGGACAGCGCCAGATGCTGGCGGCGGCGCGGGCGCTGATCGTCAAGCCGCGGGTGCTGATGCTGGACGAACCCTCGGCCGGCCTGTCGCCCAAGTTCGTCGAACAGGTGTTTGCCCGGTTGCAGGCGGTGCGCGACACTGGCGTCACCATCCTGCTGGTGGAACAGAACGCCCGGGCCGCGCTGTCCATCGGCGACCGCGCCTATGTGCTGGTCGAGGGCCGCGAAGCGCACGAAGGCCCGGCGCGCAGCCTGTGGGACGACCCGCTGATCGCCGAGCTGTACCTGGGCCAGCGGAAGGAGGCGACATGAGCCTGCAATTCCTGCTGGACGGGGTGATCTCGGGCGCGATGATCGGCCTGGGCGCCATCGGCATCACGCTGACCTATTCGATCCTGCGCTTTTCCAACTTTGCCCATGGCGACCTGATGGCCTGGGGCGCCTACGCGGCGCTGGTCGCAGTTGGGGCAATCGGCGCGCTGCTGGGTGGCGTGGCGCCCATCGCGCCTTTGTCCTTTGGACTGCCGCTGATCCTGGCCACGCTGTTCGCGATGGCCGTCGCCAGCGTCATCGCGCTGCTGCTGGACTGGCTGCTGTTCGCCCGGCTGCGGGCGCGGGGGCAGGCGATCATCGTCGTCATGGCCTCGTTCGGGGCCTCGATGGCGCTGCGCAACCTGCTGGAGTTCCTGTTCACCTCAAGCCCCGAGTATTTCTCGACCGCGTTGCAGATCGCCCGGCCGCTGGGTCTGGGCGTGCGCATCACGCCGGATCAGGTGGCGCTGCTGGTGCTGACGCTGGTGCTGGTGACGGGCATGCACCTGTACCTGACGCGCAGCCAGCGCGGGCGCGAGATGCGGGCCTATGCGCAGAACCCGGCGCTGGCCCGGGTGGTGGGCATCGACGTCCGCGCGGTGATCCGCGCCACCTGGATCATCGGCGCGGCGCTGGCGGCGGCGGCGGGCGTGATGGTGGGCGTGCTGGTGCAGATCCGGCCGCTTATGGGCCTGGACCTCTTGTTGCCGATGTTCGCCGCGGCGATCCTGGGGGGCATCGGGTCGGTGCCCGGCGCGGTGCTGGCCGGGCTGATCATCGGGCTCAGCGAGGCGGCGGCGGTGCTGTTCATCGGTGCCGAATGGCGGGCCGGGGTGTCCTTTGTGATCCTGATGGCCGTGCTGCTGGTGCGGCCCACCGGGCTGTTTGGAGTGGCCGAGCGATGATCGACCTTCTGGGCTATGGCGCCTTCTTCCTGTCGACCGCGCTGATCTTCGGGA
Organism: Fuscovulum sp.; assembly: GCA_018058035.1. Taxonomy (GTDB): domain Bacteria; phylum Pseudomonadota; class Alphaproteobacteria; order Rhodobacterales; family Rhodobacteraceae; genus Pseudogemmobacter. The sequence continues at coordinate 3,126 of JAGPCN010000211.1, read as the reverse complement.
TCATCACGCTGGGGCTGAACCTGCAATGGGGGCTGACCGGGCTGTTCAACGTCGGCATCGCCGGGTTTGTCGCCGTGGGGGCCTATACCTCGGCCATCCTGACCACGCCCGAGACCGCCGACCGACTGGGCGGGTTCGGCTGGCCCATCGCCCTGGGCTGGCTGGCGGCGATGGCGGCGGCCGGGGCGGCGGCGGCCTTCACCGGCTTTGCCACCCTGCGGCTGAAGTCGGATTACCTGGCGATCACCACATTCGGGGTGGCCGTGGTGGTGCAGCTGGTGGCGCTGAACGCGCAGGGCCTGACCGGAGGCCCCTTTGGCGTGGCCTTCATTCCGCGGCCCTTCGCCGGGCTACAGGGCGATCCGCTGGCCTTCAACCTGGCCAACCTGGCCGTGATCGGCGGCGTCACCCTGGCGATCTACCTGGCGCTGGAGCGGCTGGCCCGCAGCCCCTGGGGCCGGGTTCTGACCGCCCTGCGCGAGGATGAGCGGGCGGCGATCTCGCTGGGCAAAAGCGCGCGGTCCTACCGCATCCAGGCCTTTGCGGTGGGCGGCGCGGTGATGGGGCTGGCCGGGGCGGTGCAGGCCCATTTCATCGGCTTCATCGCGCCCGACAACTATGTGCCGACGCTGACCTTCCAGGTCTGGGCGATGCTGATGGTCGGCGGATCGGGGTCGAACCGCGGCGCGGTGCTGGGGGCGGTGGTGGTCTGGGCACTGTGGATCGGCGCCGGCAGCCTGTCTTCGGCGGTGGTGCCCGGCGATTGGCAAGCGCGCGCGGCCAGCCTGCAGATCGTGGCGATCGGCGTCACGCTTTGCCTGATCCTGCTGTGGCGGCCGCAGGGCTTTTTCGGCCCGCGCCGCGGCGGGGGCATGGAATGACCCTGCCCGACCCCGCGACGCTGTGGCATGCCACGGCGCCCGGACTGGCGCCCTTTCCCGCGCTTGCCGGCGCGGCCGAGGCCGATCTGGCCGTGGTGGGCGGCGGCTTCGCCGGCCTGTCGACCGCGCTGCATGCCGCCGCTGCCGGGCTGTCGGTGGTGCTGCTCGAGGCGAACCGCATCGCCTGGGGTGCTTCGGGGCGGAACGCGGGCTTTGTGGTGCCGAACCTTGCCAAGGTCGATCCCGATGGCATCCGCGCCATGCTGGGGCCGGATCGGGGCGACCGGCTGGTGCGGATGGCGGCGGGCAGCGCCGACCTGGTGTTCGGGCTGATCCGCGACCATGGGATCGACTGCGACGCCCGGCAGGCCGGCTGGCTGCAACCGTCGCATTCCGACGCAGCCCTGGTGCGCGCCCGCGACCGGGTCCGGCAGTGGCAGGGCCAGGGGCGCCCGGTCGAGATGCTGGAGGCCGCCGCGGTGGCGGCGCTGACCGCGGTGCCCGGCTGGCGCGGCGGCTGGATCGACCGCTCGGGCGGCACGCTGAACCCGGTCGGCTATGCCCGCGGGCTGGCCCGCGCCGCGGCCGCCGCCGGTGCCCGCCTGCATGAGGGCAGCCCGGTCACCAGCCTCAGCGCCGAAGCGGGCGGATGGCGGCTTGACACTCCTGCCGGCCGGCTGACCGCGCGCCGGGTGGTGCTGGCCACCAACGCCCACGCCGGCACCCTGTGGCCGGGGCTGGCGCAGGGCTTCTTTCCGCTGCGGGTGTTCCAGATCGCCACGGCGCCGATCCCGGCTGCCGACCGCGCCCGTCTGCTGCCCGCGGGCATGGCGCTGTCGGACAGCCGCCGCAACCTGTTCACCTACCGGCAGGATGCGGGCGGGCGGCTGATCACCGGCGGCATGCATGTGCTGGGGCCCGGGGCCGACCGCCGGGTGCCGCGCGCCATCCTGAACCGTCTGGCGCGGGCCATCGGCATGCCCGGAAAACTGACCCTGTCATACGCCTGGTCGGGGCTGGCCGCCGTCAGCCCGGATTTCCTGCCCCGGGTGATCGAGCCGGCGCCCGGGCTGATCGCCGGGCTGGCCTGCAATGGGCGCGGTATCGCGATGACCACCGCGATGGGGCGCGAACTGGCCGACTGGGCCACCGGCCGCCCGGCCGAGGCGCTGGCCCTGCCGCTGGCGCCGCTGCGGCCGATCCCGTTCCACGCGCTGATGCGGCTGGCGCCGAATGTGCTGTTGCCGGTCAGCCTGCTGCGCGACCGGATGGAAAGCCCGCCCGACCTGCCGCGCTAGGCCTCAGCTGTCGTTCAGCGACTGGGCCGACCGCGACAGGCCGATGAACGACCCCAGCAGCGACAGGATCGTCCGGGTCGAGGTGACCGGGCTTTCGGCCACCACCACCACGTCGCGGTTCTGGATTGCGAATTCGCCGGCACTGAACAGCCCGTCGGCCGAGGTCAGGTCGATCACAAAGATCATCCGGCCCTTCGGCGGCCCCGATCCGTCGCTGCGCAGGGCGCTGTCGGGATAGTCGCGCAGCACCAGGATGCCCTTGGCGTCGGCCCGGCTTTCGTTCAGCCCGCCGATCATCGACAGCGCATCCAGCGCGGTGATCCGGTCCTGGGTAAAGGGCATCTGGGCCTCGCGCCCGGCGGCGCCCAGCGACAGGAAGTAGCGCTCGTCCGACTCGACATAGACCTTGTCGCCGCCGCGGAGCGTGGTGTCCAGCGACGGGTCCTTCAGCAGCTTGTCGGCGGATACGCTGTACAGCTTGCCGTCGCGCATCAGGCGGACATGGGGGTTCGCCATGTCGCGCGGGATGCCGCCGCCCAGGGCCAAGAGGCCCAGCACGGTAAAGTCGCGGTCGGGCAGCGGGAACGAGCCGGGCGTCGGCACGCCCGACACCAGGTCGACCGTGGTCTTGCGGCCGGGCTGGTGGCCGATCAGCACCTGCGCCGCGGGGGCGATGGGCAACAGCTTGGTCTGTATCGCCTCGCGCGCCTCGTCGGGCGTCATGTTGGCGATGTAGACCTTGTCGGCATAGGGCAGGAAGACGCTGCCATCGGGCGACACGGTCAGCCCCGGCAGCGCCACCACCTTTTGCCCCGGCAGCGTCAGCAGGGTGCCGTCGCCGGTTTCCCAGACCGTCACGTCGACCTTGTCGCCCGCCGCGATCAGGTTGCCCGCCGGCCCGCCCTTGCGCGGGATCCACCCCGAGGAGGCCAGCGCGCCGCGCGCCG
>JAGPCN010000210.1 GCA_018058035.1 Fuscovulum sp. | reverse complement strand
CGCGACTATTACGGCAAGTGATCTGGCGCTAGTCGGGCGCCTGGTCTGGCCCTAATGTCCGCCGGGGCCTTGCCGCATAATGCGGCCAGCAGAATTTCCGTCACGAAGGGACACGCCATGGAAGGCATTTCCGGCATGAACGACATGGGCCGCGTGGTCGAGGCAGACCGCGCCCATGTCTGGCACCACCTGGTCAACCACAAGCAGTTCGAGACCGTCGATCCCCGCGTGATCGTCGAGGGCAAGGGCCTGCGCGTCTGGGATGCCAAGGGCAAGGAACATATCGACGCCGTCTCGGGCGCGGTCTGGACCGTGAACATCGGCTACGGGCGCGAGTCGATGGCGCGGGTGATCTATGAACAGCTCATCAAGATGAACTACTTCGCCGGGGCGGCGGGGTCGGTTCCCGGCGCGCTCTTTGCCGAAAAGCTGATCTCGAAGATGCCGGGCCTGACCCGGGTCTACTATTCCAACTCGGGGTCCGAGGCGAACGAGAAGGTCTACAAGATGGTGCGCCAGATCGCGCACCGCCACCATGGTGGCAAGAAGTGGAAGATCCTCTACCGAGACCGCGATTACCACGGCACCACCATCGCGGCGCTGGCCAGCGCCGGCCAGGACGAACGCGCCAAGATGTACGGGCCCTTCCCCGAAGGCTTCGTCCGCGTGCCGCACTGCCTGGAATACCGCAAGCAGTGGGATGTCGAAAACTACGGTGAGCGCGCGGCGGATGCCATCGAAGAGGTGATCCTGCGCGAGGGCCCCGATACCATCGGCTGCCTGGTGCTGGAGCCGATCACCGCCGGCGGCGGCGTGATCGTGCCGCCCAAGGGCTATTGGGAGCGGGTCAGCGAGATCTGCAAGAAGTACGACATCCTGCTGCACATCGACGAGGTCGTCTGCGGCGTCGGCCGCACCGGCACCTGGTTCGGCTACCAGCACTACGGGATCGAGCCGGACTTCGTGACCATGGCCAAGGGCGTCGCCTCGGGCTATGCGGCGATCTCCTGCACGGTCACGACCGAGCGCGTCTTCGAGATGTTCAAGGACGATCCGTCGGACCCGATGAGCTATTTCCGCGACATCTCGACCTTCGGCGGCTGCACGTCGGGGCCGGCGGCGGCGCTGGAGAACATGCGGATCATCGAGGACGAGGGTCTTCTGGAGAACACTCTCCGGATGGGCGACCGCTGCCTGGCGAACCTGTCGGCGCTGATGGAAAAGCACAAGGTCATCGGCGACGTGCGCGGCAAGGGCCTGTTCCTCGGCGCCGAACTGGTGGCGGATCGCAAGACCAAGGAGCCGGCGCCCGAGAAGATGGTGCAGGCGGTGGTGGCCGACTGCATGGCGCAAGGCGTGATCATCGGGGCGACCAACCGGTCTATCCCGGGGCTGAACAACACGCTCTGCCTGTCGCCCGCGCTGATCTGCACCGCCGACGACATCGACGAGATCACGGGCGCCATCGACAACGCCCTGACCAAGGTCTTCGGCTGATCCCTTCCGCGGGGTGATCCAGCGGCGCGCCCGCGGGCTGAAGAAGCCCGCGGGCGCAAGTCTTTTGTCTCGTCGTCGCGCAAGTGCGCTCCTCCTCGGCTGATGGGGGCATCCTGCCCGCCGCCATTGGCGCTTGAACCAATGGCGCACCAACGGCAGCCCCCCTGGGAGTATTTTCAAAAGAGCAATGAGGAGAAGGGCGCCGGTGTCCGCCGTCTTGCTCTTTGCCAAATACTCCCGCCGGAGGCATGCGAGGCTGCGTCTGGGCGGGGTGGTTGACAGTCTGGCTGGACCGGGCCTTGATGGGGCCAGTTGGTCGTGGCAATGAGGCCAGAATGTCGATCCCTGTCGAAGCCTTCTTCCTGACCGCCGGCGCCGCGGGCACCTTGCAGCGGCGCATCCGCGCGATGGTGACCGAAGGCATCCTGTCGGGTCGGTTCCGGCCGGGGCAGAAGATGCCCTCGTCGCGCGGGCTGGCGCAGCATCTGGGGATCAGCCGGATCACCGTGACGCTGGCCTATGCTGATCTGGTGTCGTCGGACTATCTGACCTCGCGCGGGCGGTCGGGCTATTTTGTCAGCGACAATGCCCCCCGCGCGCCCGAGTTTCCGGCTGCCGCCCGGCCCGAGGTCGAGGTCGACTATGCGGCGCTGTCCTCGGCCCGGTTCACCCGGGCGATGGCGGGGGTTGAGCGGCCCGAGAACTGGGAGCGGTTTCCCTATCCCTTCATCTACGGCCAGACCGACCCGACGCTGTTCGACCATCAGAACTGGCGGGCCTGCGCCTTGCGGGCGCTGGGGCGGCGGGATTTCGATGCGCTGACCAGCGACTACTATGAGCGTGACGACCCCCTGCTGATCGAGCAGATCTGCCGGGTGATCCTGCCGCGGCGGGGGATCGCGGCGGGGCCGGAGGAGGTGTTGCTGACGTTGGGGGCGCAGAACGCGTTGTGGCTGGCGGCGACGGTGCTGCTGGCGCCGGGGCGACGGGCGGTGGTGGAAAATCCCTGCTATCCGGGGCTGCGGCGGATCCTGCAGACCTGTGGCGCTGGCGTGGCCTCGGTCGACGTCGACGAGGGCGGCTTGCCGGCGCGGCTGCCGCCGGCGGATGTGGTCTTCACCACGGCAAGCCACCAGTGCCCGACCAACGCGACCATGCCGCTGGAGCGGCGGCTGCAACTGCTGGACGCCGCCAGCCGCGAGGATTTCGTGGTGGTCGAGGATGACTACGAGTTCGAGATGAGTTTCCTCAAGCCGGTCTCGCCCGCGTTGAAGTCCTTGGACAAGGGGGGGCGGGTGGTCTACGCGGGGTCTTTCTCGAAGTCGATCTTCCCGGGGATGCGGCTGGGCTATCTGGTCGCGCCGCCCGGCTTCATCGCCGAGGCGCGGGCGCTGCGCTCGATGGTGCTGAAGCATCCGCCCGGTCACATTCAGCGCACGGTGGCCTATTTCCTGGCCGAGGGGCATTATGATGCGCTGATCAACCGGATGCGGACGGCGTTCCGGCGGCGGCGGCAGGTGATGGAGGAAGCTATCGCCGAGGCGGGCCTGCGGGTGGCGGGGCAGGGCGGCTTTGGCGGCTCGTCGTTCTGGATGGCGGCGCCGGAGGCGGTCGATACCGAGGATCTGGCCCGGCGCCTGCGGGGCGAGGGCGTGCTGATCGAGCCGGGGCGGGGCTTCTTCGACCCCGCGCGCGAGGCGCGGAATTTCTACCGGCTGGCCTATTCCTCGATCCCGCCGGCACGGATTCCGGAAGGCATCGCGCGGATCGGCCGGGCCTTGCGCTGAGGCGGGCCGGGGGTCCTTGGGCGGCCGGCGCGGGCGGGCGCAGAGGCTGGCGGCGCCGTTCCGGGGCCAGGCGGTGCCCGGGAAATCTGGCGCCATCGCGGTCGACCGTGTGGCCCTAAGGGGGCGCCGGGCGGGGGCGGTAGATTCAACGTCGACAGGGCTGCCCGGCGGGGGCGTCCGTACGCTTTGCCGAAAGGACCGGACCATGAAGATGACGACCGAGGAAGCCTTTGTGAAAGTGCTGCAGATGCACGGCATCGAACATGCCTTCGGCATCATCGGATCGGCCTTCATGCCGATTTCCGACCTGTTTCCGCGGGCGGGCATCCATTTCTGGGACTGCGCGCATGAAGGCTCGGGCGGGATGATGGCCGATGGCTATACCCGGGCCAGCGGCAAGATGAGCATGATGATCGCGCAGAACGGCCCCGGCATCACCAACTTTGTCACCGCGGTGAAGACGGCCTACTGGAATCATACGCCTCTGCTTCTGGTCACACCGCAGGCGGCCAACAGGACCATCGGGCAGGGCGGGTTCCAGGAGGTCGAACAGATGGCGCTGTTCAAGGACATGGTGGCCTATCAGGAAGAAGTGCGCGACCCCAGCCGCATTGCCGAGGTGCTGAACCGCGTCATCATCAACGCGCGGCGCGCCAGCGCGCCGGCCCAGATCAACGTGCCGCGCGACTATTTCACGCAAGTCATCGACATCGACCTGCCGCGGATCGTGGAATTCGAACGCCCCGCCGGCGGCCAGGACGCCATCGAGGAGGCGGCGGAGCTGCTATCCAAGGCGCGCTTCCCGGTCGTCCTGAACGGCGCCGGCGTGGTGATCGGCGGCGCGATTCCCGCCAGCATGGCGCTGGCCGAGCGGCTGGATGCGCCGGTCTGCGTGGGCTACCAGCACAACGACGCCTTCCCTGGCAGCCACCCGCTGTTTGCCGGCCCCTTGGGTTATAACGGCAGCAAGGCGGCGATGGAGCTGATCGCACGGGCCGACGTGGTGCTGGCCCTGGGCAGCCGGCTGAACCCGTTCTCGACCCTGCCGGGCTATGGCATCGACTACTGGCCGAAAGAGGCGGCGATCATCCAGGTCGACATCAACCCCGCCCGGATCGGGCTGACCAAGAAGGTCACGGTGGGCATCGTGGGCGATGCAAAGAAGGTGGCGCAGGGCATCTTCGACAAGCTGTCGGCCACGGCGGGCGACACCGGGCGCGACGAGCGCCGAGCGCTGATCTCCACGACGAAAAGCCGCTGGGCGCAGGAACTGGCCTCGATGGACCACGAAGAGGACGATCCGGGCACCACCTGGAACGAACGCGCCCGCGCCGACAAGCCCGACTGGATGAGCCCGCGCATGGCCTGGCGCGCGATCCAGTCGGCGCTGCCGAAGGATGCCATCATCAGCAGCGACATCGGCAACAACTGCGCCATCGGCAACGCCTATCCGACCTTCGAGGCGGGGCGGAAATACCTGGCGCCGGGCCTTTTTGGCCCCTGCGGCTATGGCCTGCCCGCGATCGTCGGTGCCAAGATCGGCTGCCCGGACGTGCCGGTGGTGGGCTTTGCCGGCGACGGGGCCTTTGGCATTGCCGTCACCGAACTGACGGCGATCGGGCGGCCCGAGTGGCCCGCGATCACCATGGTCGTCTTCCGCAACTACCAGTGGGGCGCGGAAAAGCGGAACTCGACGCTTTGGTATGACGACAACTTCGTCGGCACCGAACTGGATACGCAGGTCAGCTATGCCGGCATCGCCCGCGCCTGCGGCTTGCAGGGCGTGCAGGCCCGTACGATGGAGGAATTGCGCTCTGCCCTGACGCAGGCGATCGCCGACCAGAAGGCGGGCAAGACCACGCTGATCGAGGCGCTGATCAACCAGGAACTGGGAGAGCCCTTCCGCCGCGACGCGATGAAGAAGCCGGTCGCGGTGGCCGGCATCTCGGCCGCCGACATGCGGCCGCAGGTGGTCTGATGCCCTTTGACCTGGGGCTGGGGGCAGCGCTCTGGATGGCCGCGGCGGTCTTCGTCGCCGCCTTCGTTCGCGGCTATTCGGGGTTCGGCTACTCGGCGATGGTGATCGCCGCCTCGTCGGTGGTGACCAGCCCGCTGAACTTCGTGGCGGTCGTGGTGCTGCTGGAGTTCGCCATGTCGGTCCAGGCCTGGCGCGGCGCCGGGCCCGATGTCGACTGGCGGCGCGTGGGCTTTCTGCTGGCAGGGGCGGCGGTAGGCCTGCCGCTTGGGCTGTGGGCGCTGACGGCGATCTCCGAGGATGCGGCGCGGGCGGTGATCTCGGCCTATGTGCTGGCGATGTGCGCGGTGCTGCTGGCGGGCTGGCGGCTGCGGGATCAGGTGCGCGGGCCGGTGAACCTGGGGGCGGGCGTGGTCTCGGGGCTGGCCAATGCGCCGGGGATGGGCGGGCTGCCGGTGGCGGCGTTCTTTGCGGCGCAACCCATTCCGGCGCCGGTGTTCCGCGCCACGCTGATCGCCTATTTCCCGATTCTCGACGTCTATTCGGCGCCGCTTTACTGGGCGCATGGGCTGGTCGGGTGGGACACGCTTTGGGCCTCGCTCTGGGCGCTGCCGCTGACGATCCTTGGCAACTGGCTGGGCGGCCGGCACTTCTTCGGCACCGACCCGCAAGAGTTTCGCCGGATGGCGATCCTGCTGCTGGCGGGGCTGGCGACGCTGGGCCTGGGCAAGGCGCTCTTCTGATGTGGCTGGTGGTCAACGCAGGGTCGTCCTCGGTCAAGCTACGGGTCTTCGATGCCGCGCTGGAGGAGGTGGCGCGCGCCGCGGTCGACCGGATCGGGGCGGGGGGGGCGGCCGACCACGCCAGCGCCCTGGCGCAGGGGCTGGCGGAGATGGGGGTCGAGGCCGGGCGGCTGGCGGCGGCGGCGCATCGGGTGGTGCATGGCGGCGCGGACTTGCGCGCGACCTGCCGGGTGACGCCCGAGGTCGAGGCGCAGATCGAGGCTTGCGCCGCGTTGGCTCCCTTGCACAACCCGGCGAACCTGACCGGCATCCGGGCCTTGCGGGCGCTTGCGCCCGCGCTGCCGCAGTATGCCGCCTTCGACACCGCCTTTCACGCCACCAACCCCGAAGTGGCAGTGACCTATGCGCTGCCCGCGGCGGAACGGGAACGGGGTCTCAGGCGCTATGGGTTTCACGGCCTGTCCTATGCGGCAGTAGTTCGAAAAGTGCAGGAAACGGTGCCTTCGGGCGCGCATGACCGCCTGCTTGTGTTTCATTTGGGCAATGGCGCCTCGATCTGCGCGATCCAGGGCGGGCGTTCGGTTGCGACCACGATGGGCTATTCGCCGCTGGACGGGCTGACCATGGGCACCCGCGCCGGCAGCCTTGATCCGGCGGTGGTGCTGGATCTGTCGGCGCGGCACGGCATTGACGGCGCCGCGCGCATCCTGAACCGCAATAGCGGGCTTCTGGCACTGGGCGGCAGCAACGACCTGCGCAGCCTGCGCGCGGCCGGCACGCCCGAGGCCGCCTTTGCGCTGGACCATTTCGCCTATTGGGCCATCCGCCATGCCGGCAGCTTGATCGCCGCGATGGGGGGCTTGGACGCCATCGCCTTTACCGGCGGCATTGGCGAGAACGACGCCGCGATGCGTGCGAAAATCCTTGCAGGGCTTGAGTTTGTCGCCAAGGGTAAGCCTGTCCATGTGGTCCCGGCGGACGAAGAACGCCAGATCGCACTGGAGGCGGCCGCGCTGAGGGAGGCAGAATGAACCAGCTGAACGTGCCGACCCCGGCAGGGGGCGCAGACCAGGTCCGGCAGACCACCTGCTACATGTGCGCCTGCCGCTGCGGCATCAACGTCCACCTCAAGGACGGCCGGGTGACCTATATCGAGGGCAACCGCGACCATCCGGTCAACAAGGGCGTGCTTTGCGCCAAGGGCGCCAGCGGCATCATGCAGGTGACCGCCCCCTCGCGCCTGCGCGCGCCCCTTCGGCGCGTAGGACCCCGAGGATCGGGGGCCTTCGAGGAGATTTCCTGGGAGGAGGCGCTGGAAACGGCGGTTTCCTGGATGAAACCTCTGCGCGACACCGCACCGGAAAAGCTGGCGTTCTTCACCGGCCGCGATCAATCGCAATCGCTGACCGGCTGGTGGGCGCAAGCCTTCGGCACGCCGAACTATGCCGCCCACGGCGGGTTCTGCAGCGTCAACATGGCGGCGGGCGGCATCTACACCATCGGCGGGGCGTTCTGGGAGTTCGGCCAACCGGATTGGGACCGCACGCAGCTGTTCGTGATGTTCGGCGTGGCCGAAGACCATGACAGCAACCCGATCAAGATCGGCATCGGCAAGCTGAAGGCGCGCGGCGCCCGCATCATCAGCATCAATCCGGTGCGCACCGGCTATTCCGCGGTGGCCGACGACTGGTATGCGATCACGCCCGGCACCGACGGCCTGTTGATTCTCAGCTTGATCCACTGCCTGCTCGAGGCGGGCCGGATCGACCTGGACTATCTGGCGCGCTGGACCAACGCGCCCTTCCTGGTGACGGCCGCCGAGGGCGCCGACAAGGGC
>JAGPCN010000209.1 GCA_018058035.1 Fuscovulum sp. | reverse complement strand
CTCGCCAGCAACGAAAGCGGCGGCAGTTCATAGGCCGGCGCGGGATCGTCAAAGCGCAGGCGCGGCTGCGCCTCGGCCAAAGCGCGGGTCGAGGGCTGGACGGCCTTCTTGACCGGAGCCTGCACGACGGGGCGGCGGTCGGCCGCCAGCGGCACGCGGGGGGCGGCCAGGGGCGTGGGGTCGAAATCGGCCTCGGCATCCTCGTCGGCCTGCCAGCCGGTGTCGGTATCGTCCCAGGCCTCGTCCTCGGCGGTGAACATGTTGTCTGCGGGCTGCAGCGGCGGCGGCGCGGGAATGGCGCGCGGTTGCGGCGCGGCCTCGGCGGCCTGCGGCAGCGCCGCCCCCGGCGGCAGGGTGCCGGGCCGGGTATCGGCCATCAGCGGCACGGGGCCGCGCGGGCGCATCACCGGCGGCTCCATCCGGCGGGCGGCGACGGCGGCCTGCACCGGCGTCATCCCCGAGGTGATCAGGGCGGGCCCCACGCCGCGGGCGCGGCTGCGGATCACGTCCGAGATGCGGGCCTTGATGCGGTCTTCGGGCGGCAGTACCGCCTCCATCGCGGCGCCAGAGAGCGGCGGCTCGATCAATTCGGGCTCGGGTTCCACGACGCGGCGCATCCGGGCCAGGAAGCCCAGCTTTTCCTTTGGCAGGTCTGAGGGCGCGTCAAAGCGGCGCGGCTCGGCCCGGAGAGTGGAGGGCGCGTTCCAGGCGGGCGCGGCGGCCAGCGGCTCGGGCGCATAGGAGGCCGCGGCAGGGGCCGGATCGGCCCGGCGCACCATGGCGCGGGCGGGCACGGGCGCGGCCGGGGCACTGGCCATCACCGGCGGTTCCCATTCTCCGGCGCGCACCTCGGCCCGGGCGGTGCGGGCGGCGGCGGCGCGGTCCTGCAGGCCGCGGGCACCCTTCATCGCGCCCGACAGGGCGGCACTGCCGCCCTTGCCCATCGCCGTCATCGCCCAGGAATAGGCCAGGATCGACCCGGTCAGCAGGAACTGCCGGATCGTCCGCAGTTCCGCCCGGTCAAAGCCGGTGACGTACAGCATCATCGCGATCAGGCCCAGGAAGGCCAGCATCGACACCAGTTTCAGCCCGAAGCCCAGCGAGCCGGGGATCACGCCCACCAGCGCCCCGGCCACCGTATCGCCGAACAACCCGCCCAGGCCAAAGGCATGCGGCCAGCCCGCCGGCGCCGCCAGGGTCGAGCCATAGGCCGAGGCCAGCGCCACCGCGATCACCGCAAAGACCACCCGGGCCAGCGCTCGTTCGCCGCCGCGATGCAGGGCAAAGCGCATCCCCCAGGCAAACAGGATCAGCGGCACCGTCCAGGCGCCGCGCCCGATCAGGATCACCAGGGTCGAGGAGACGGCGGCCCCGAACCGGCCCAGCAGGTTCTTGGCCGGTTCATCGGTGGCCACCATCCAGCCCGGATCGTCGGGCGAATAGCTGCCCAGCATCGCCGCGAAGGCCAGCGCCACCACGATCAGGGCCAGGCCCAGCAGCTCTCGCCCGCGCTTTTCCAGCAGGGCCTGGGTGGACTGGTCCAGAAGCGGATCGCGCTGCCGTGCCTGATAGGATGCCATTCTTCCCCGTCCTCAATCGTAAAGGCAGCTGCGAAGCTGGATCAGCCCGCGCTGCGTTTCGTCTCTTGGGGCCACAAGTGCGACCCGGATGTACCCTTTGCCGGGGTTCTGCCCCCCGGCCTCGCGCGACAGATAGGCGCCGGGCAGGACCCGCACGCCGGTTTCGCGCCAAAGTTTCAGCGCCGCCTGTTCGCCATCGTCAAGGCTTTCGGGGACCGGCAGCCACAGGAAGAACCCGCCGCCGGGCGCCCGGTATCCCTGCATCCCGGCAAAGACCGCGTCGGCATCGGCGAACTTTTCCTGATACAGCGCGCGGCTGGCGGCCACATGCGCCTCGTCGGCCCAGACCGCCTCGGCCACCCGTTGCAGGGGCAAGGGCAGCGGAGCACCGGCAAAGGCGCGCAGCTTGCGGATACGCTCCATGCTGGCCGGACCGGCGGCGACAAAGCCCGAGCGCAGGCCCGGCAGGTTCGACCGCTTGGAGAGCGAGTGGAACACCACCACCCGCTCGGGGTCGGCGCCGGTGGCCTGGGCGACCTCAAGCAGGCCGGGGGGCGGCGTGTCGCGCCAGATCTCGGAATAGCATTCGTCGGCGAAGACGGTGAAATCGTGCTTCTCGGCCAAGGCCAGCAGGTCGGCCAGGTAGTCACGGCTGGCCACAGCGCCTTGCGGGTTCGAGGGCGAGCAGATGTAGGCCACGGCGACCCGGTCCAGAGTGGCAGCGGGCAGGCTGGCGTAATCGGGCAGGAAACCGGTGGCCGCCGTGGCGGGCACATAGACCGGTTCGGCCCCCACGGTCAGGGCGGCGACGGCATAGACCTGGTAGAACGGGTTCGGCACCAGGACGGCGGGGGTCTGGCCGCGCTTGCGTTCGGGGCAAAGCGCGATCAGGGCGTTGAACAGCCCCTCGCGCGTGCCGTTCAGCACCATCAGCCGGTTGTCCGCCACCGCGACGCCATAGCGCCGCGCGATCCAGCCGGAAATGGCAGACAACAGCTCGGGCGTGCCATCGTTCGGCGGGTAGACGCCAAAGCCCGACAGGTTGTCGGCCAGGATGCGGCCGACGAAATCGGGCATCGCGTGGCGGGGTTCGCCGATGGTCATGGCAATGGGTTCGCCGCCGGGGGCGTGCGCATCAAGAAGCTTCCGCAAGCGCGGAAACGCATAATCCGGCAGGTTCGAAAACCGCTCTGGAAACGCCATTGCTGCCTCGGGTCCGGGATCATGGATGCCCCGGTTTGACCGAAGTCTAGCGCCGCGGATTGCGTCGGTCCAGAATTTCGCAACCATCCCTAGGGGTTGCGGCGCGGAGTTGTGGCTTTTTTGCCCCCGTCGTCGCGCAGGGGGCGAGGATGGGCAGAATTGCCCATCCTACGGGGCCGCCCGACCGGCTTCGGCGGCGGCCCCAGTGGCCCGGACCAGTGGCCCGGAAAGGGCCGATGGCCGGTGTCAGCCAGCCTTCTGCATGATGTTCAGATCCTGCCGCCCGCCGAAGGCGCCGCCCACGGCCCGGATGCGGATTTCCTTGTGCGGGATGATCGAGCCCCAGTGCTTGCCCAGCCATTCGGGATCATAGACGATCTCGCCATAGGGTTCGTCGATGCCCGCATAGTCGTTCGAGCGGAAGACAAAGCCCTTTTCCTTCAGCTCGGCGTCCGACACGTCCTTCCACAGTTCGGCGCGGACCTTGTGCTTGCGGTGCAGGTCCAGCACGTAATAGCTGGAGGTCGAGATCAGGGCCAGGCCGCCGGGCTTCAGCAGGCGGGCGACCTCTTTCAGCCACATGTCGCCGGTGCCCTTGTTCATGTGGGTCCAGACCGAGATCGCATAGACCACGTCGAACGAGCCATCCGGGAAATCCATCGGCGGCTGGATCGCACCCTTGCGGACATCGACCTTCGGCAGCGTCTTGGACAGGAAATCCACCGCAAAGCGCTGGATGTCCACCGCGGCGGTGGGGCGGCCGTACTTGTGGAAGAAGGGCATCGCGACCCGGCCCACGCCGCAGCCGAAATCCAGAACGTCCAGCTTCGAGATGTCGACGCCCGGCTTGTATTTCTGGATCGCGCCTTCCAGCAGCTTGAAGATCTGCGTGCCGTTCTTGACAAAGGTGTCCTTGTTCCCGCCGCGGAACATGTTCACTTTCGGCGGCATCTCGAAGGCATCGCCCCAGGCCAGTTCTTCGGCCGTGAATTCCTGCGTCATCTTACCCGAACCCCATTTGAGAAATCGGCGCGGAACATTGCACCGCAGCGGGAAACTGTCAATTGACGGCGAATCGCCGGTCCGCGGGCGGGGGAACCGCCCTAGCCCAGCGCCCGCTCGGCCGCCGCCCCCAGCCGCAGCAGGCGCCCTTCCTGAAAGGCGGGGGCCATGATCGACAGGCCGCAAGAGGGCTGCGAGGTGGGCAGCGTCAGCACACAAAGGCCCATCATGTTGCCGATGCGGGTGTTGCGCAGAGCCAGCAGGTTCTCGGTCACATAATAGGTCTCGTCGGTCATCAGCCGGTCGGCGTTCGGCGGCAGGATCGGCGAGGTGGGCACCAGCACGGCGTCAAAGCCTGCCACCCGGTCGGCCCAGACCTGCCGCAGCGCCTGCAACCGCCGCCAGCCCGCGACGTAATCGACCGCCGTGACCTGCCCGCCGGCGCGGAACCGGTCCAGGATGCGGGGGAACATGCGGTCGGGGGCGGCCTCGATCACCTCGCGCCAGATCGCATAGGCCTCGGCGGTGAACAGGCTGCCGGCCAGCGCCATCGCCTCGGCCACCTCGGGGGCGGACAGCCGCTCAAGCCGCGCGCCGGCTTGGGCAAGCCGCTGGCAGGCATCGGAAAACCCCTTGGCGGGCGCATCGCGCAGATCGTCCAGCGCGACCGTCTCCAGCACCGCCAGCCGCATGCCCGACAGGTCAGCGCCGGTCAGGTCGACCGGCCGTTCGCCCTGCATCGCAGCCAGGAGCAGGGCGCAATCCTCGACCGAATGGGCGATCGGGCCGACGGTGTCGAAGCGCTCGCACAGCGGCACCACACCGGCCAGCGGCAACAGCCCCGAGGTGGTCTTCAGCCCCACCAGGTCGTTCCAGGCCGCCGGGATGCGGACCGAGCCGCCGGTGTCAGACCCGATCGCCGCCGGCGCCAGCCCGAAGGCGACCGAGGCCGCCGCCCCCGAGGACGACCCGCCCGGCACCGCCTTTTCGTCATTCAGGCAGGGCGGCGTCGCCGTCACCGGGTTCAGCCCCAGCCCCGAAAACGCCAATTCCGACATATGCGTCTTGCCCAGGCAAACGCCGCCCGACAGCGTGGCCTGCGCCAGCACCGCGGCATCGCGGGCGGGCGTGCGCCCGCGCAGCAGGGCCGATCCGGCCTCGGTCGCCACGCCGGCGGTGTCGAACAGGTCCTTCCAGCTGATCGGCACGCCATCCAGCGGGCCCTTGCGGAACCCGGTCTTGGCGCGGCTGGCGGCGGCCACCGCCTCGGCCCGGGCGCGGGCTTCGGTCAGGCGGGCATAGACCCGGGACGTCAGCGCATGGCCAGCCAGCCGGTCAAGACAGGCCTCGGTCAGTTCGACCGGGTTGATCCGGCCCTTGCCGATCTCGCGGCCCAGGTCGGCCGCCGTCATGTGGAACCAGGTCCCGCTCATCCGTCACCCCCGAAACACCCCGGCGCGACGGTAGCGACAGGTTGCGCCATGGACAATGGCCCTGCCTGCGCCTAGCCATGGGGCATGAAGCATGATGCCGATATCCTGATCGCGGGCGGCGGGCTGAACGGCCCCGCCTTGGCCCTGGCCCTGGCGCAGGGTGGCCTGAGCGTGACCGTGATCGACGCGCGACCGGCGCCGGCCCGGGCCGAAGCGGGGTTCGACGGGCGCGCCTATGCGCTGGCCATCGCGTCCAAGCGGCTGCTTTCGGTGATCGGCATCTGGCCTGCCGTCGAAGACAAGGTGCAGCCGATCCTGCGGATCGTCGCCTCGGACGGAAAGGCGGGCGAAGGGGCGGCACCGTTCTTCCTGGCCTTCGATTCGGCCGAGATCGAGGAAGGCCCGATGGGCTTCATGCTGGAAGACCGGCACCTTTACGCCGCCTTCCTGGCCGCGATGCGGGCCGAGCCGCGGATCACCCTGCTGTCTGGCGAAACCGTGGTGGCGCAAGAGGCCGGGTCACAAGGGGTGACGGTGACGCTGGCCTCGGGGCGGCAACTTGCGGGGCGGTTGCTGGTCGGCTGCGACGGGCGCGGGTCGGGCGTGGCGGCGCGGGCGGGCATCCGGCGGCAGGGCTGGGGCTATGGCCAGACCGCGCTGGTAACCGCCGTTCACCACGAAAAGGACCACCAGGGCACGGCGCACCAGTTCTTCATGCCCTCGGGTCCGCTGGCGATCCTGCCGCTGGCCGGAGGGCATCATTCCTCGATCGTCTGGAGCGAGACCGACGCCGCCGCCACCGCCATCCAGGCGCTGGACGACGACGCCTACCTGGCGGCGCTGCGCCCTCGCTTCGGCGATTTCCTGGGGGCGATTTCCCTGGCCGGAGAGCGGTTCACCTACCCGTTGTCGCTGTCGCTGGCCGAACGCTTCGTCGCGCCGCGGGTGGCGCTGGTGGGCGATGCGGCGCATGGCGTCCACCCCATTGCCGGGCAGGGCCTGAACCTGGGCCTGCGCGACGTGGCCGCCCTGGCCGAGGTGGTGATCGGCGCCACAAGGCGTGGCGAGGACCCGGGCAACGCCGTGGCGCTGGAGGAATACCAGCGCTGGCGGCGGTTCGATTCCACCGCGCTGGCCCTGGGAATGGATACCGTCAACCGGCTGTTTTCCAACGACAACCCGGTCTTGCGGCTGGGCCGCGACCTCGGCCTGGGGCTGGTCAATGCCCTGCCGCCCTTGCGCCGCCGCTTCATCCGCCAGGCCGCAGGCCTGCAAGGCGAACTGCCGCGCCTGCTGGCGGGCAAGCCGATCTAGCCCTTAGTCCAGCGCGCGGGCCTCGGCCACCAGCATCACGGGAATGCCGTCGCGGATCGGAAAGGCCAGGTGCGCGGCGCGCGACACCAGCTCCTGGCGGTCGGGGTCATAGGTCAGCACGGCATGGGTGACCGGACAGACCAGCGCCTCAAGCATGCGGCGGTCAAAGGTGGCGGGTTCGGTCATTGCAGCACCTCGTCCGTGGCCCCGCCGCGCAGGGCAAATTCGATCAGCGTCACCAGGGTTTCGCGCCGGGTGGTCAGGCTGGGCGCCTCGAGCAGGGCCTGCTTGTCCTCGGGCGGCAGGGGCAACAGCATCGACAGCGCGTTGACCAGGTGTTCGCTATCGGCCTCTTTCAGGCTGTCCCAGTCGGTCGACAGGCCCTGGTCATCGAAGAACCGCGCCAGCAGCGCGAACAGCGCCGCCCGGTCCAGCCCCGGATCGGTTTCCGCAGGCCCCAGGTCGCGCGGAAACGGCGACCAGTCCACGCGCATCCGGCGATAGGGGGTAAAGCCCTGAAGTTCCTCAAGAATGCGGAACCGCGACACCCCGGAAAGGGTGATCATGTAGCGCCCGTCCTCGGTTTCGGAAAACGCCGTCAGCCGCCCGGCACAGCCGATGCTGTGCAGCCGCGGCTCTCCTGCGGGCGTTTCGCGCGGCTGGATCATACCGATCAGCCGGGCGGGCGTTTTCAGGCAATCCTCGATCATCGCCAGGTAGCGCGGTTCGAAGATATGCAGCGGCAGGCGGCCGCGGGGCAGCAACAGCGCCCCGGGCAGGGGAAAGACCGCAAGGGTCTCGGGCAGGTCGGCGGGCCGGATCATCGGCATGAGATAGATCGCCGGCGCGATCAGGCAAAGATCATCGACGACAACTTGCGCCGCCCGCGCAGGACGATGGGGTCCTGTGGCTTCAGCGCCTCGAAGATGGTGAAAAGCTGCGCCTTGGCGGCGCCGTCGTTCCATTCGCGGTCGCGGCGGAACAGTTCCAGCAACTGGTCCACCGCCTCGTCGGTCTTGCCGGCGGCGTTCAGCGCCACGGCCAGGTCAAAGCGGGCCTGGTGGTTCGACGGGTCAGACTCGACCGCGGCGCGCAATTCGGCCTCGGGGCCGGCACTGGCGGCTTGCCGGGCCAGGCCCAGCTGGGCGCGCGCGGCCTCGACCTCTTTTGCCGAGGCGATGGCAGCGGGGGCGGCGTTCAGGAAGGCCTCGGCCTGGTCCAGGTTTCCGGCGGCGATGTGGGCGCGCGCAAGGCCCCCGTAGGCGGCGGCGTTTTCCGGCTCTTCGCCCAGGATCGCGGCAAAGGTTTCCACCGCATCGGCCAGCGCGCCCTGTTCCAGCATCTCTTCGGCGGCGGCCAGCGCGTCACCCAACCCGCCGTCACCCG
>JAGPCN010000208.1 GCA_018058035.1 Fuscovulum sp. | reverse complement strand
GATTCCGCGGCCATCGGCACCAGATAGTCCTTGTCGGCCAGCACGGCGACCGCCTCGCCGTTCTTCACGGCGGCCACGGTTTCCTCGGGGGTGGCGTATTCGACCAGGGTCATGCCGTTCTCGGCCACGAAGGAGGCCTGGATAGTGCCGGTCTGCGCCGCGACCGGGCCCGACATCAGGTCGGCGTCGGCCGACAGCGCCAGATAGGCCGAGGACGCCGGCGGCAGGTAGCCTTCGGAGAAGTCGATGACTTCCTCGCGCTCGTCGGTGATGCTCATGCCGGCGATGATGACGTCATAGTTGCCCGACTGCAGGTTCGGGATGATGCTGTCCCATTCGTTCGTCGTCCATTCGCAGGTCAGGCCGGCGCGCTTGCAGATCTCGTCGCCGAATTCGCGTTCAAAGCCCGCCACTTCGCCGGCGTCGTTGATGAAGTTGTAGGGAGGGTAGGCGCCCTCGGTGCCCAGGCGCACGACATCCTGTGCCAGGGCCGAGGTGCCGAGCATCAGCGCGGCGGTGGTGAGAAGCAGCTTTTTCATCTTGGTCTCCCGTTGGTTTGCTTTGGTGGTCATGTCCGCCGGTCCTGTCAGAACCAGCGGGATTCAAGGTCGTCCAGCGTGCCGTCGGCGGCCATGGCGGCCAGCGCGTCGTTCAGTTGCCGGCGCAGGTCGTCGTTGCCCTTGCACAGCGCGATGGCGGTGCCCTCGTCGGTCAGGTGGACGTCGTAAAGCAGGTCGTAGCCGCCAGCGTCGAACAGCGGCTGCAGGTCATCGCGGGCTTCGAACGGGCCAAAGGCCAGGTCGGCCTGGCCTCGGTCCAGCGCCGCAATGGCGGCGGGTTCGGTGGGGTAGGGGCGATAGTCCAGCCCTTCGGCGCGCAGGTAGGCTTCGTGCAGGGTGCCCGCCTGCACCGATATCCGCGCCGCGTCGGGGGCGGGCGCGCCGGGCGGGCCGACGAACCATTCGGTGTCGTCGGCAAAATGGTAGGGTTCGGTGAAGTCGACCTTCTCTAGCCGTTCCAGCGTGATCGCCATGCCGCCCAGGGCCACGTCGAAGCGGCCCTCCATCACGCCGGGGATCAACTCGTCGAAGGTCGCCAGCTGCCAGTCGCAGTCCATCGCGGTGCGGGCGCAGATCTCGGTCATCAGGTCAAGGTCAAAGCCCGACAGGCTGCCGTCGGCTGCGGCCATCATATAGGGCGGGAACGAGGCCTCGGTGCCGATGACCAGCCGTTCGTTGCCCGCCGCCGCCAGCGTCAGCGCCGCACCCAGGGCCGAGACAGAGGCAAGGCAGCCCATCCGCCCCCTCCTCAGGCCGCCGTGGCCGACAGGAAGCCGCGCAGACGGTCGGTCTGCGGGTTGCCGAACAGCTGCACTGGCGGCCCCTGTTCCTCGATCTTGCCCTTGTGCAGGAAGATGACGTGGTCGGAACAATCGGCGGCCAGCTTCATGTCATGGGTGACCAGCAGCATCGTCCGGCCTTCGTCGGCCAGCGCCTTGATGACCTTGACGACCTCCTGTTCCAGTTCGGGGTCCAGCGCGCTGGTCGGTTCGTCGAACAGAAGCGCGCGGGGTTCCATGCAAAGCGCCCGGGCGATCGCCGCGCGCTGCTGCTGGCCGCCCGACAGTTGCGCGGGCCAGGCGTCGGCCTTGTCGGCGATGCCGACCTTGGCCAGATATTCGCGGGCCTTGGCCTCGACCTCTTTCGGGTCGCGCTTCAGCACCTGGACCGGCGCTTCCATCACGTTTTGCAGGATGGTCAGGTGCGACCACAGGTTGAACTGCTGGAACACCATCGACAGGTTTGTGCGCATGCGCGTGACCTGCGCGCGGTCGGCGGGGTGGCGGTGGTGGCCGGTGCCCTTCCAGTGTACCTCTTCGCCCTCGAAGCGGATGCTGCCCTGCTGGCTGTCCTCAAGCAGGTTGCAGCAGCGCAACAGCGTGGACTTGCCCGACCCCGAAGAGCCGATCAGCGACACCACATGGCCGCGCGGCGCGACCAGGTCGACGCCCTTCAGCACCTCGAGGTTGCCATACGACTTGTGAAGGTCGCGAATTTCGATGACGGGGGTGTCGGCCATGGCTCCCCTGCGTTTCCCCTGATGGACCGGCGGCGTTCTTGTCGCGCCTGCGCGGATGGTCTTTCGTTCAATAACGCGCAGTTCTTGCCCCATTGCAACGGCGATTCAGCCGTTTCCGGCCTTACCCGACGTCGATTTGATCAATTTCCTGTCCAAACTGCGCGGGCGGCGGCGGCGTCGGCACGGCCAGATAGGCCGTGGCGGGATTCTCGACCACCCCGTGCAGGCAGAGCGTGTCGCGGTCGGCCGCCGCAAGGCCCGCGATGGCGCCACGCAGGGCGGCCAGGATCGCGGCCCGGTCGGCGCCTGCCGCGGCGATATAGGGCAGGGCGGGGGTGGGCGCGGTGGCCTCGACCACTCGCAGCGCCGGCGCGACGGGGTCCTGGGCCTGCATCATCGCCCAGGTCACGGCGTCCAGCGCGGCCCAGTCGGCGCGGCCTTCGGCCACCGCGCGGGCCGACAGGCGGTGCCCGCCGCTGCGCAGCGCCGGGCGCGGCACCAGCCCCTGGTTCAGAAGATGCACGACGGGGGCGGCCCAGCCCGATTGCGACATGTCCTCGTTGAAGGCCATGCGGGCCTGCGCCAGTTCGGCCAGCCCGCGGCGGTCGACGGCGCGGGCAACGATGACGCTGCGGTAATGCCCGGGCGGGCAGCCGGGCAGGGCAGGATCGGGCGTGGCGACCAGCGTGACCCGGCCGTGCAGCCGCGCGCGATAGGGGTAGCCGCAGGTCTGCGACAGCACCAGGCCGGGATCTTGCCAGGCTGCCCAATAGGCGCCCTCGCCGCGCGTCAGCGCCTGCGGCGCCGGGTGGCCAGCGGCGCGCAGGCGGTCGCGGACCGCCGCCCACAGCCGGTCGTTGGCGGCCATCGCGGCGCCGAAGTCGTACATCCCCAGGCTTGCGATCATGCCTTGGCCGCGCGCTGCCGGGCCTGGGCGCTTTCGACATCGGTCAGGCCCAGAAGGTTGGCCGCCAGCCGCATCAGCCGGTCTTCCTCGGCGTCGCGGTTGCCATCGGCCAGCGCCACTTCCCACAGCGCCTGCATCAGGTGGCTGCGGTCCTCCAGCGCGGTGGCCTCTTTCAGCGCGCGGGTGAAGCGGACGGTGTCGGGCGCCTCGCCCTCCAGCGTCTCAGCCCGGGTGCGCAGGGCGGCGGCCTCGAAGGGACCCAGCGACAGATGCGCCATCAGCACCCGGTCGATGCGATCGACCTCTTCGGCGGCATACAACCCGTCGGTGCGGGCGACACGGACCAGAAGCGCCGCCAGCGCCAGATGGGCGTCGGGTTCGGGCAGGCGCTGCGGCTGCGGGGCGAGAAGCTTGCGAAGCAGGGTTTCGAACATGGGGCGCAGGATAGGGGGTTTGCCGGGCCGGCGCCAGACGGTCGGGGCAGGCACTGGTCAGGGCAGGCGCAGGTGGCCTTCGCCGATGCGCACCGCGCTGCCGGCGATGCGCACGCGGGTCAGCGCGCCCTGCGTGACCTCGGCCGTCATGCGCAGGGTCGAGGGGCGGCCCATCTCGACCCCCTGGTGCAGGGTCAGGGCCGTGGTGCCCTCGGCCAGTGCGCCGTTCGCCAGCAGTTGCGCGGCCAGGATCGCGCTGGCCGATCCGGTGGCTGGGTCCTCGGGGATGCCGGCGCCGGGGCTGAACATGCGGGCGCGGAAATCGGCTGCGGCGGTGTAGAGATAGGCGCCGTCGACCCCGGCCTGCGCCAGGGCGCGCGACCAGTGCGGCTCGCAAGGGCGGGCGGCGGCCAGGGCGTCAAGGCTGCGCAGGGGAATGTACAGGAACCGCGGCCCGCCCTCGAAGGTGCCGGGGCGGTGCGGGCCGATGTTTTCGGGCGTCAGGCCCAGTGCGGCGGCCAAAAGGGCGGTATCGGGCGTGTCACCGGCGGCAAAGGGCAGGACCGGCGCGGTCAGTTCGGCGGTGATCCGGCCGCCCTTGCGGGTAACGGCGACGGGGACCAGGCCCGCCTCTTCCTCCAGCGTGATCGTGGTGGCGAAATCGCCCGCGGGGTGGGCGGTCTCGGCCAGGAGGATGGCGCAGCCGATGGTGGGGTGGCCGGCAAAGGGAATTTCGGCGGTGGGAAAGAAGATGCGGACGCGGGCGGTATGGGCCGGGTCGCGTGGGCCCATCACGAAGATCGTCTCGGACAGGTTGAATTCGCGCGCGATGGTCTGCATCTGCGCAGGACTCAGCGCGCCGGCCTCCTGCACCACGGCCAGCGGGTTGCCGGCAAAGGGCGTCTCGGTAAAGACGTCGAGGGTATGGAACGCGATCATCGCAGGGCCTTGAACAGCGGGGTCAGGCGGGCAGCCTCGTCGGTCAGGCCGAAGGGCGGGTTGACCACAAAGACGCCCGAGCCCTCCATCCGGTGGCCGGGGCGGGCGGGCGGAAAGGCGACTTCGTGGCACAGGTGGTCGGGGTGCTGGGCGCGCAGCCGCTCGACCATCGGCGCATGCGGATGGCCGCGCAGGATCGGATACCACAGCATCAGGATGCCGACATTCCACTTGCGCGCGACGCGGGCGAAGACGCGCGGGATGGTGTCGTAGTCGTCCTTGACCTCGTAGCTGGGGTCGCACAGCAGCAGGCCGCGGCGCGGCGTGGGGGGCGTGATCGCCTCGGCCAGGTCCAGCCCGTCGCGGCGGTAGACATGCGCGCCCCAGGGGCCAAGGGCGGCGGACAGCGCGGCATGTTCCTGCGGGTGCAGTTCGGCCAGGTGCAGGCTGTCGGTTTCGCGCAGGGTCAGCGCAGCGATCAGCGGAGAGCCGGGGTAGCTGTCGGCGCCGTTCATGGCGCGGCAATCGGTCAGGGCGCGGGCATAGGGATGGTCGGGGCCGAACCAGCCGGCATGGGCCAGGATGCCCTGCGCCGCCTCGCCGGTCTTTTCGGCCTGGGCGCCGGTCAGGGTATACAGGCCGCGGCCGGCGTGGGTTTCGATGTAGGAAAGCGGCTTGTCCTTGCGGAGCAGGTAATCCAGCGCCCAGGCCAGCAGGGCGTGCTTGTGGACATCGGCCAGATTCCCGGCGTGAAAGGCGTGCTGGTAGGAAAGCATGCGGGGTGGGTAGCAGGCGGGCAGGGGCGGGCGCAAGCGGAACGGGCCCTGTACATCCAGCAGCGCGCAAGAAGACCGACCCCGAGTTTTCGACGAAAACTCGACCCAGGCCCGCACCCCCGAGTTTTCGACGAAAACTCGGATCAGGTCCGCAGGAAAAGGGGCGCCAAGGTTTCCCCTGGCGCCCCTTCGCTTGCCTGTCGGGCGATCAGAAGCCCGACTTGATCAGTTCGAACTCTTCGATCATCCGCTCACGCAGCTCGGTCGTGGGCGGGGTCTGCGCGAAAAGCGTGGTGGTCACCGGATCGACGAAGGCCGCCTGCAGCGCCTCGACCGGAATCTCGGCCATGGCGGCATCGTTCGACAGCGAATAGCCGATCGCATCCAAGAGCGGCTGCGCCGAGGAATGCGCCAGAAGCGAGTTCATCAGGTCATAGGCCTTGTCCTCGACGCCGGGGCCGTCCTTCATGTTGACGAAACCGCAGAACCAGGTCGCCGAGCCTTCGGCCGGCGCGCGGTTGAAGCCGACGGGAAAGTTCTCGGCCATCAGGATGGCGACGGGGTCGTTCCACGACCAGGCCACCTGGATCTCTCCCGAGGCCATCAGCTGCGCCAGTTCCGATGGGTCGGCCCAATAGGCGCGGACGTTCGGATGCACCTTGCGCAACCAGTCGGCGGCGGCCTGGAACTGTTCGTCGGTGACATTGTCCCACGAGGTCAGCCCGGTGGCCAGGAAGGCCAGCGACCAGATGTCGTCGGTGTTGTCGGGCAGCGAAATGCGGCCGGCGTATTTCTCGTTGGCAAAGACCTGCAGCGAGGCGACGTCCTCGGCCGGAACCGTGTCCTTGTTGTAGGCGACGGCGGTATAGGCATAGTCGGTCGGCACGAACCAGACGCCTTCGGCATCGGTGAAGGCCTTGGTCATCCGTTCGGGAATGTTGGCGAATTCCGGGATCTTCGTGACATCCCAGGGCTCGATCAGGCCAGCCTCGCGATAGCGCGGCACCGAGGCGGCGCAGGGATGGACGACATCGGCCTTGAAGCCGGACGAGACCTTCTGGAAGGCTTCGTCATCGTCGGCAAAGAAGACATACGAGGGCTTGGCGCCATGCTTTTCGGCATAGGGGGCCAGCATGCCGTCGATTTCCCAGCCGGCCCAGTCGAGGACAGTCAGATCGCTGTCCTGGGCCTGCGCGGTGGTGGCAAGGGCAAAGGCCGTGGCGGCCCCGGCAAGCAGAGAGGCGATGCGGGTCATGGATGCTCCTTCGTCGTGGGGCCGGCGGGCTTCCCCTGCCCCCAGGCCCGGGGTGATGGCAAGACGCTATGCGAGCGGGGGGTGTCTCACAAGCATGAATCGGAATGTGGGGGTTTTGCGGTCGGGCTCAAGGGCGACGGGTGGCGGGACCGCTGCGGCAGGCTGGGAAACCGCCTGTTCCTCGGGCGCGAACCGGGGCAGTCTGGGCCGCCGGGGGCGGATTCGGCCGCCCCGGCGGCGCGGCAAGAAAGGGCGGGCGATGTTCAGGGCGGTACTGATGGAGCGGGGCGAGGACGGCTTGGCGCAGGCGCGGCTGGCCAGCCTGGAGGACAGTGCCCTGCCGCCGGGCGAGGTCACGGTGGCGGTTGAGTATTCCACGGTGAACTACAAGGACGGACTGTGCCTGTCGGCCAGCGGCGGCGGGCTGGTCAGGACCTGGCCGCATGTGCCGGGGATCGACTTTGCCGGCGTGGTCGAGGCGTCGACGGATGCGCGCTACCGTCCCGGCGACCGGGTAGTGCTGACCGGCTGGCGGGTGGGCGAGGCGCATTGGGGCGGCTACGCCGAGAAGGCGCGGGTCAAGGCCGACTGGCTGGTGGCGCTGCCGCGGGGGATCTCGACGCGCGAGGCGATGGCGGTGGGGACTGCCGGCTTCACTGCGGCGCAGGCGCTGATGGCGTTGGAGGCGCAGGGCCTGCGGCCCGACCAGGGCGAGGTGCTGGTGACCGGTGCGGCGGGCGGAGTGGGCTCGATCGCCATCGCGCTTCTGGCGCGGGCGGGCTATCAGGTGGCGGCAGTGACCGGCCGGCCGGAGACCGAAGGTTACTTGCGCGGCCTTGGCGCGGCCCGGATCGTGCCGCGGGCCGATCTGGCAGAGGTGGTGAAGAAACCGCTGGAGGCCGAGACCTGGGCCGGCTGCATCGACGCCGTGGGCGGCGCGATGCTGGCGCGCCTACTGGGGCAGATGAAGGCGGGGGCGAGCGTGGCGGCGGTGGGGAACGCGGGCGGGCTGGCGGTGCCGGCGAACATCATCCCGTTCCTGTTGCGGGGGGTGAACCTGCTGGGCATCAACTCGGTGACGGTGCCGCATGCGCAGAGGGTGGCGATCTGGGACCGGATCGACCGCGACCTGGACCGCGGGCTTCTGGAGGGGATGATCCGGCCGGCCGCGCTGGCCGATGTGCCGGCGCTGGGGGCGGCGATCCTGAAGGGCGAGGTGCAGGGCCGCGTCGTGGTGGACGTGCGCGCCTGATCCGGGCGGTGAAGCAAAGGCGCGGCTGCCGCCGCAAGCCTTTTGGTTTGTGGTTGGCCTGGGCGCCTTGGGCTGGCCGGGGCTGACGAGGGGCGCTGCCCCTCGAGCTCCCCGGAGTATTTGGGAAAGAGCAAGCGCCGGGTGCCGCGCGGGAAAGGTGGCTTGAACCCTTTCGGTGCGGGCGCTACTGCTGCGGTCGATGCCGGGGCGATCCCGGCTCTGGCCCGGCGGAGAGACAGCCGCGGGGTCTGGCTGGAAGACCTGCCGCGGACCGGGATTTCCCGC
>JAGPCN010000207.1 GCA_018058035.1 Fuscovulum sp. | reverse complement strand
GGCCAAGCTGCTGGCCGAGGCGCCCGAGCTGATGCTGCTGGACGAACCGACCAACCACCTGGACATCCAGGCCATCGAATGGCTTGAGGCGGAACTCTCGCAGACCCGCGCGGCCTTTGTCCTGATCTCTCACGACCGCGCCTTCTTGCGGGCGCTGTCGAAGGCGACGCTCTGGATTGACCGCGGCGAAGTGCGCCGCCGCGAGGCCGGGTTCGACGGCTTCGAGGACTGGCGCGAGGAGATCTGGGCCGCCGAGGACGAGGCCCGCCACAAGCTTGACCGCAAGATCAAGGCCGAGGCGCGGTGGGCCGTCGAGGGCATCAGCGCCCGGCGCAAGCGCAACATGGGCCGCGTCCGCGCCCTGCAGGCCCTGCGCGCCGACCGCGCCGCCCAAATCCGCCGCCAGGGCACGGCGGCGCTGGAAATGGAGTCCGGCCCCACCTCGGGCCGCAAGGTGATCGAGGCGCTTGGCCTGACGAAATCCTTCGCCGGCAAGGTGATCCTGCGCGACTTCTCCCTTCGCGTCCTGCGCGGCGACCGGGTCGCCTTCGTCGGCCCGAACGGTGTGGGAAAGACCACGCTTCTCAAGATGTTGACGGGCGAAGTTCAACCGGATTCCGGCACCGTCACCCAAGGCACCAACCTGGAAATCGCCGTCTTCGACCAGACCCGCAGCGCGCTCGACCCCGAGGCCAGCCTGTGGGAGAACCTGACCGGCGACCCCTTGATGAAGGTCTCGGGCGCCGCCGATCAGGTGCTGGTGCGCGGCCAGACCCGGCACGTCGTGGCCTACCTCAAGGACTTCCTGTTCGACGAGGCCCAGGCCCGCGCGCCCGTGCGCAGCCTGTCGGGCGGCGAAAAGGCGCGGCTTCTTCTGGCGAAACTGATGGCCAAGCCGTCGAACCTGCTGATCCTCGACGAACCGACCAACGACCTTGACGTGGAAACGCTGGACCTTCTGCAGGACATCCTCGGCGAATTCGACGGCACCGTGCTGTTCGTCAGCCATGACCGTGATTTCATCGACCGCATCGCCACTCAGACCGTCGCGATGGAGGGGGAGGGCCGCGCGACCGTCTACCCCGGTGGCTGGTCCGACTATGCCGCGCAGCGCCCCGCACCCCAGGCCGAACCGGCCCGGCCCGCCGCCGCGAAGCCTGCCGAAAGGCCTGCCGACAGGCCCGCGAAAAGGACCGAGGGCCTGACCTTCACCGAACGCAAGCGCTTTGACGACCTGCCCGCGCTGATGGACCGGCTGCAAGCCGAGATCGCCAAGCTGTCCGACTTCCTGGCACAGCCCGACCTCTTCACCAAGGAACCGGTCAAGTTCCGCAAGGCCAGCGAGGGGCTGGCCGAACGCCAGGCCGCCCTTGCCGCCGCCGAGGAAGACTGGCTGACCCTTGCCGAGCGCGCCTGAGGCCGCTTTTCCGGCAATCCCCCGCCGATGACCGCAGGCAAGGCCCGGCGGGGCGCCGCCGACCGGCCTCGCGACCGCTCAAGCTGCCGTGAGGAGCCATTGCCGCGGCGGCCCTGCCGACCCAGCCTTTGTCGCACCCGCCGCCCCACCGTGTCGGGGCAGCGCAGGACAAAGGAGACCATGATGACCCGCATTGCCGTCTTTCTGACCGCCACGACCCTGGCTGCGCCGCTGGCCGCCCCCGCCTTTGCCGGTGGCCCCGCCACCCCGGTGCCAGAGCCCGAGGTGATGCCCACCCCCGCGCCCGTGGTCGCGCCCTCGGGCGACTGGGGCGGCTTTTACGCCGGTGCGCAACTGGGCTACGCCGACGTCGATTCCAACGGTGCCGGCCTGGATGGCAACGGTGAACTGGGCGGCGTGCATGCCGGCTATCGCTGGGATCTGGGCACCGCCGTCCTGGGCGTCGAGGCCGACTACGACAGCGCCAATGTCGACCTGGGCGGCGCGGCCGGGTCGCTGGACAGCGTCGCCCGGCTGAAGCTGTCAGCCGGCTACGACATGGGCCGGACGCTGGTCTATGGCACCGCCGGTGCGGCTAAGGCCGATGCCACGGTGGGCGGCGCGGGCCTGTCGGACAGCGGCTGGCTGCTGGGCGCGGGGCTGACCTATGCCCTGACCGACCAGTGGACCCTTGGCGGAGAAGTGCTGACCCACCGCTTCAGCGACTTCGACGGCTCGGGCGTGGACCTCGACGCCACCACCGCCACCCTGCGCGTCGGCTTCCGGTTCTGACCCGACCTGCCGGCCGGCGCCGCCGTCACGGGCAGGCGTCGGCCGGAACCGGCGGGATCAGGAACACCCGGTCGTCGCCGGTGCGGGCCGACAGTTCGACGAAATCCCGCGGCCCCTCGAACCCGATGCCGTCGCCGGTCAGCGTCATCCGCAGCGCGCGCCCTGTGGCCGCCTCCAGCGCAAAGCTGCCGGCGTCGCCCTCCATCCGGCAGTGCAGATATGGGCCGGCGTCGCGGCACCAGGCGGCCCCGCTGTAGCGCTCTGCGTCGCCCGTCAGATAGACCGCCACCGTCAGCACCAGGTCGCGGTCCTTGCCCCAGGCCGGCCCCCAGGGGCCAAGCGCGATCTGTGTCACCCTCTGGTCGGGATGCGCCGCCAGATGCGCCGCGGAATACTGCCGCAGGTAGCAACTGGCGTCCGAGGGGAACAGCGCCCCCGATAGTCCCCCCGACAAAGCGCCAACCCGGCCCTCGGCGCCCGCGGGCCCGGCCAAGAGCGCCGCGATCAGCACGGCCCGTGCTACCATTTCCCCGAAGCCCCGCCGCCTGACGACGACCCGCCGCCAAAGCCGCTGCTGCCGCTGTCGGAATCCGATCGCGATTGCCGGATCGGCGGGATGATGTAGCGTTCCTCAAGCAGATAGTCGCAACTGCCGCAGCGCGTGGTCCGCACCCCGCTGCCCGGGGACAGGGTGCTGGGATAGTCGGTCACCACCCGGCTGCAGGTCAGCGTCTTCTTCCCGCATTTCGGGCAGGGCCGCAGCGCCACCATCCGGTCGGCGATGACGTCGCGCATCGCCACCACGGCAAAGGCCAGGAACCCCAGCGGCGCCAGCACCGACCAGGCCAGCACTTCGGGGGCGATGCCCCAACCGGCACTTGGCGCAGGTTGGCCCGCGGCAAAGGGCTGCACGATCCGCTCGATCACCGCGGCGGTTCCGGTCTCGATCCCGGCCAGGGTGCGATTGTCGCGAAAGGCGGGCAGAAAGCTGTCGTCGATCACCGCCTGGGCATAGGCGTTCCAGCCCGCGTCAAAGCCCTTTCCCAGCTGGATCCGCATCTCGCGGTCGTCGGTCAGCACCAGGATCATCACCCCGTCGTTGCGTCGCCTGTCGCCGACGCCCCAGGCGTTGAACAGCGCCTTGCCATAGTCCTCGACCGTCATGCCGGCGCCGCCCTGCGCCGTGCGCGACCGCATCACCACCAGCACCGCATGCACGCCCGTCCGCTCGCGCGAGGCCTGAAGCGCGTCCGCCAGCCGCGCCTCGGTCGCGGCGGGGATCAGGTCGTCATAGTCGCTGACCCGGTCCGAGAGCGGCGGCGGCAGGCCCTCGGCCAGCGCCGACAAGGGCAGGAACAGCAGGACGGCCAGCCATTTCCACATGTCATCCCCCCATCGCCCGGGCCACCGCGGCAGGCACCTCCATCACGTCGTCGCGGGTGCAGTCGAACTGCCCCACCTGCACCCGGATCGCATAGCGCCCGCCGACCCGCGTCTGGGTCAGGTAGACCCGCCCCTCGTCGTTGATCCGCGCCAGCGCCGCCTCGGTCGCCGCATCGTCGGCCAGGGCAAAGCTGAACAGCGACAGCCGCGGTTCGGTCACGATCGCCACCCCCGGCATCGCGCGCAAGGCCTCGCAACACTCGACCGCCCAGGCGACATGGTTGCGGATGCGCGCGCGCAAGCCTTCCAGCCCATAGGCGCGCAGCACGAACCAC
Organism: Fuscovulum sp.; assembly: GCA_018058035.1. GTDB lineage: Bacteria > Pseudomonadota > Alphaproteobacteria > Rhodobacterales > Rhodobacteraceae > Pseudogemmobacter. The sequence continues at coordinate 4,007 of JAGPCN010000207.1, read as the reverse complement.
AGCTTCAGCGCCCGGAACCGGCGGCCCAAGGGCACCGTCCATTCGTTGAAGTTCACCACCTCTTCGCGCCCCGCGGTTTCCAGGTAGGTCGGCCGCAGGCCCAGCGTGCGCACCTGGGGACCGGGGTCGCGCAGGAACTGCACCGCGCAGTCGAACTGCGCCCCCAGCCACTTGTGCGGGTTGAAGACGATGCTGTCCGCCCCCTCGACCCCGGCCCACAGCGCGCGGAACTCGGGGCAGATCATCGCCGACCCGGCCCAGGCCGCATCGACATGCACCGGCAGCCCCTCGGCGCGCGCCACCGCGATGCAATCGGCCATCCGGTCAAAGGCGCCGACGCTGGTGCCGCCGGCGCACAGCACCACGCCCGCCGGCAGCATCCCCGCCTGCCGGTCCGCCGCAATGGCCCCGGCCAGCGCGCCGGGGCGCATCGACAAGGTGGCATCGGTCGGCACCTTGACCAGGTTGCGCTGGCCGATCCCGGCCACCCGCACCGCCTTGTCGACCGAGGAATGCGTCTCGGCGCTGGCATAGATGCGCAAGGCCGGCCCGCCGGCCAGCCCCGCGTCCAGCCCCTGCCAGTCCAGCGCGCGTTCCCGCATCGTCAGCACCGCCGACAGGGTGGCGGTCGTCGCGCTGTCGTGGATCGTGCCCAGAAAGCCCTCGGGCAGGCCCAGGGCGGCGCGCAGCCACTGGATCATCACCTGCTCGACCTCGGTCGCGGCGGGGCTGGTCTGCCACAGCATCCCCTGGCAGGCCATCGCATTGACCAGCTGCTCGGCCAGCATGGAGGCCGGCGCCGCATTGGCCGGGAAATAGGCAAAGAACCGCGGGTGCTGCCAATGCGTCATGCCCCCCGGCACGATGCGTTCGAAATCGGCCCAGATCGCCTCCATTGGCTCGGGCGCCTCGGGCGCCGCCCCCGGCACCTGCGCCGCCACCGCTCCGGGCACCAGCGGCGCCCGCACCGGCCGGTCGCGCAATCCCGCATGATAGCCGGCCGCCCAATCCGCCGCCCGCTTCGACCAGGCCCGCAAGTCCTCGTGATCCATCACCCGTCCCTCCACCACGCCGACCTTCCTCCGAAGGCCCGCGCCCCGCAAGCCCCCGCGCTTGCCCCCCCGTAGGATGGGCGATCCGCCCATCCCGGCCGCAGAAAACCGCTTGGCGGGCCGGGCGCGCGGGTGTAAGCCGGCGCCATGACGACGTTGCGCAACATCTGCATCTGCTGCATTACCCGCTGACCTGGGGTCGCGCGGGCGCTTCGTCATTCCCTACCGGATGAACAGCACCTCCCGCGCGGGTAATGCCGCTTGCTTGGGACGACTGACATGGTGACGATCCGCCTGACCAACTCGAAGACCCGCCGGAAAGAGGATTTCGTGCCCCTCGACCCGGCCAATGTGCGGATGTATGTCTGCGGCCCCACCGTCTATGACCGCGCGCACCTGGGCAATGCCCGCCCCGTGGTCGTCTTCGACACGCTCTACCGGCTGCTCCGCCACGTCTACGGGCCGGATCACGTCACCTATGTCCGCAACTTCACCGACGTCGACGACAAGATCAACGCCGAGGCGCTGCGACGGCAAAAGGCCGGCGCCAAGGGCACGCTGGAAGAGCTGATCCGCCAGCGGACTGAGGAGACCATCGCCTGGTATCACGCCGACATGGACGCGCTTGGCGCCCTGCGCCCGACGCAAGAGCCGCGGGCGACCGAATACATCGGCCAGATGGTGGCGATGATCGCGGGGCTGATCGGATCGGGCCACGCCTATGCCCGCCAAGGCCACGTCCTGTTCCGCGTTCGGTCCTACAAGGACTATGGCAAGCTTTCGGGCCGCTCGGTCGACGACATGATCGCCGGTGCAAGGGTCGAGGCCGCGCCGTTCAAGGAAGACCCGATGGATTTCGTGCTGTGGAAGCCGTCAAGCGGTGAGGAGCCGGGCTGGGAGTCCCCCTGGGGCCGCGGCCGCCCCGGCTGGCACATCGAATGCAGCGCCATGAGCCACGAATTGCTGGGGCCATCGTTCGACATCCACGGCGGCGGGCTGGACCTGCAATTCCCCCACCACGAGAACGAAATCGCCCAATCCGCCTGCGCCCACCCGCACGGGTCGTTCGCCCGCACCTGGCTGCACAACGAGATGCTGCAGGTCGAAGGAAAGAAGATGTCGAAGTCGCTCGGCAATTTCTTCACCGTGCGAGACTTGCTGGACCAGGGGATACCGGGCGAGGTGATCCGCTTCGTCCTCCTGATGACCCATTACCGCAGCCCGATGGACTGGACGGCGGAGAAGGCGCGGCAGGCTGAGGCGACGCTGCGCAAGTTCTACGCCATTGCCGCAGAGGCGATCGACAATGCGGCGCCCTATGTCGGGGTGGTGAACGCCCTCGCCGACGATCTGAACACCTCGCAGGCGATCCACGAACTGCACCAACTGGCCCATGCGGACGATAGCCCATCGCTCAGGGCCAGTCTTCGCCTTCTGGGCCTTCTTGACCGCGGAATTCCGACATGGGCGCAGAAACCGGCGGCCGACCTGAGCCATCCGACCGAGCGCCTTGCCGCGCTGCGCACCGCGGCCATGGTCTCCAAGGACTTCTCGGCCGTCGATGCCCTGAAATCCGCCCTGATCGCCGCCGGGGTCGAGGTGCGGATGTCCAAGGCCGGCGTGGAACTTGTGCCCGGCCCGGATTTCGACCCCGCCAAGCTTGAGGCGTTGCGATGAACGCCAGCCGCCCCGCGCCGGAATTTTCGAAAATTCCGGACCGGAGCCTTCAAAGGCTCCGATGCGATTTCTTCGAAGAAATCGCCCGCGCACCCCTCACCCCAATTCCGCACCCCGAGCGGCGGCTGTCATGACAAAAGATCGTCTCTACCTCTTCGACACCACCCTGCGCGACGGCCAGCAGACCCAGGGCGTGCAGTTCTCGACCGCCGAAAAGGTGCAGGTCGCCCGTGCGCTGGACGACCTGGGCCTTGACTACATCGAGGGCGGCTGGCCCGGCGCCAACCCGACCGACAGCGAGTTCTTTGCCGCCGCCCCCGCCACCCGCGCCACCATGACCGCCTTTGGCATGACCAAGCGCGTTGGCCGCAGTGCCGCCAACGACGACGTCCTGGCCGCCGTGCTGAATGCCGGCACGCAGGCCGTCTGCCTGGTCGGCAAGACGCATGACTTCCACGTCACCACCGCGCTTGGCGTCTCGCTGGACGAAAACCGCCAGGCCATCGCAGAGACCTTCGCCCACCTGCGCACGCTGGGCCGCGAGGCGCTGTTCGATGCCGAGCATTTCTTCGACGGCTACAAGGCCAATCCCGAGTATGCGCTGTCCTGCCTGCGCGCCGCCCATGATCAGGGCGCGCGCTGGATCGTGCTCTGCGACACCAACGGCGGCACGCTGCCCTCCGAGGTTGGTCGCATCGTGGCCGAGGTGATCGCCGCCGGCATCCCCGGCGACCGGCTGGGCATCCACTGCCACGACGACACCGGCAATGCGGTGGCGAGCAGCCTGGCCGCCATCGAGGCCGGCTGCCGCCAGGTGCAGGGCACGCTGAATGGCTTGGGTGAACGCTGCGGCAATGCCAACCTGACCACGCTGATCCCCACCCTTGCCCTCAAGGAGCCCTACCGAAGCCGTTTCGAAACGGGGGTTTCCGAGGCGGCCTTGAAGCGGATTCTCAAGATCAGCCGGACGCTGGACGACATCCTGAACCGCGTCCCCCTGCGCAGCGCGCCCTATGTCGGCGCCAGCGCCTTCGCCCACAAGGCGGGCCTGCACGCCAGCGCCATCCTGAAAGACCCCTCGACCTACGAACACATCGACCCCGCGCAGGTCGGCAACGACCGGGTCATCCCGATGTCGAACCAGGCCGGCCAGTCGAACCTGCGCGCGCGGCTGGCGCAGGCGGGGATCGAGGTCGACCCCAAGGACCCGCGGCTGGGCCGCATCCTGGATCTGGTCAAGTCGCGCGAGGACCAGGGCTATGCCTATGACGGCGCGCA
>JAGPCN010000012.1 GCA_018058035.1 Fuscovulum sp. | reverse complement strand
CTGGCGGAGTGCGAAGAATGGCCATCACGCGCGAACGGGTCCTCGAGGTTCTGGACGGGGTTTCGCTGCCCGGCGGCGGCAGCCTGGTGGGGCGCGACCTGATTCGCGCGCTGTCGGTCGAAGACGGTCCGGGCGGCGCCACCATCCGCTTCGTGATCGAGGCCGCAACCCCCGACGAGGCCCGCGCATTGGCCCCGGCCGAGGCCCAGGCCAAGGCCGCGCTGGCCGCGCTGCCGGGCGTGGCGCAGGTTTCCATCGTGATGACGGCGCATGGCCCGGCGGCCAAGGCGCCGCCGCCCAGCCTGAAGATCGGCGGCCACCCGACGCCGCAGCAGGGCGGGCCGCAGAAGGTATCGGGCGTGGCCCGCATCATCGCGGTCGCCTCGGGCAAGGGCGGGGTGGGCAAGTCGACCGTGTCGTCGAACCTGGCCGTGGCGCTGGCCCGCCAGGGCCGCCGGGTCGGTTTGCTGGATGCCGACATCCACGGGCCCAGCCAGGCCAAGATGATGGGCGTCAACCGTCGCCCCGCCAGCCCCGACGGCAAGATCATCGAGCCGCTGGAGGCGCATGGCGTCAGGTTCATCTCGATGGGCCTGATGCTGAAGGAAGACGAGGCGGTGATCTGGCGCGGGCCGATGCTGATGGGCGCCTTGCAGCAACTCTTGGGGCAGGTGAACTGGGGCACGCTGGATGTGCTGATCGTCGACCTTCCGCCCGGCACCGGCGACGTGCAGCTGACCTTGTGCCAGCGCACCCAGCTGACCGGGGCGATCATCGTCTCCACCCCGCAGGACGTGGCGCTCCTGGACGCGCGCAAGGCGCTGGACATGTTCCACAAGCTGAAGACGCCGGTGCTGGGCCTGATCGAGAACATGTCCACCTTCACCTGCCCGAACTGCGGCCATGAAAGCCACATCTTCGGCCACGGCGGCGTGGCGGCCGAGGCGGCGCGGCTGGACCTGCCCTTCCTGGGCGAGCTGCCTCTGGCGCTTGAGGTGCGGCAGGCCGGCGATGCGGGCACGCCCATCGCCGTGGGCGATGGCCCCAACGCCGAAGCCTATGCCCGGCTGGCCCATCGGCTGGTCGCGGGTGGCATGGCCTGAACCTCCTCGGTTGATTGCGTCTCCTCGTCGGGGAATCGTCGGGCTTGAAACATACCAAATGGTATGTAATCCTTCCGCCCAGGGAGGATACCAGATGACACACCCGATCCGAACCGTCCTGTGGTTCAACGGCCGTGGCCGCGAGGCTGCCGAGTTCTATTGCAGCCTTGTCCCCAACAGCCGCATCCTTGGCTCTTACGCCAACTCCAACGGTGGCGCGAACGGCGACTTGTGGTTCGAGGTGATCGACTTCACCTTGAACGGCGCGGGCTACCAGATCCTGGATGCAGGCCCGATGTTCCCGCTGTCGAACTGCGTCTCGGTCATGCTGCTGACCCCCGATCAGGCCGAAACCGACCGGCTCTGGCACGCGCTGGTCGAAGGCGGCGGCAGCCACAGCGTCTGCGGCTGGCTGAAGGACCGCTTCGGACTGTCGTGGCAGGTCACCCCCGAACGGGTGATGCAACTTCTGACCGGCCCCGATCGTGGCCGGGCCGAGCGCGCCCATGCCGCCGTCATGCAGATGACAAAGCTGGACCTTGCCGCCATCGAAGCCGCCGCAGCCTGAAGGGACCCTGAAAGATGACAGACACCCCCGACCAGCGCTATCGCCCCGATGACCGCATCATGCAGGGCGTCATCCCCTACCTGTGCCTGCCCGGCCAATGCGGCGCGGCGGCGGATTTCTACATCCGCGCCTTTGCCGCCCGCGACATCGGCCGGATGGAGATGGAGGGCCAGCCCGGCCAGTTCATGCACCTGCAACTGGAAATCAACGGCGGCGCGCTGATGCTGACCGATTATTCCGACATGTCCAGCGCGCAGGGCAGCGACAGCCCGATCCCGCGTGGCCACCTGCAACTGGTGGTGCCTGACGGTCAGGCCTGGTGGGACCGCGCGGTGGCCGCCGGCTGCACCGTCCTGGCCCCCTATGAGCGCCAGTTCTGGGGCGACACCTGGGGCCTTCTGGCCGATCCCTTCGGGCTGAAATGGGCGGTGTTGACACCCGACCCCGCGCTTTGGGACAAGGGGCCATGACCCAAGGCCCCCGATCCGCATGACCCGTGTTCCCCGCGGTGAAGCGCGCGCCCGGCTGATCGCCGCGGCGCGCGATCTGGTCCGCCGGCAGGGCTTTGCCGCGACCAGCGTCGATGACCTCTGCGCCGCCGCCGGGGTGACCAAGGGCGCCTTCTTCCACCACTTTGCCAGCAAGGAGGCGCTTGGCGTGGCACTGGTGCGGGACTGGACCGAAAGCACCGGCGCGATGTTCGCGGCGCATCCCTACAACGCCGCGCCTGACCCGCTGGACCGCGTCTTCGCCTATAACGACCTGCGCCGCAGCCTGCTGGAGATGCCGCTGCCCGAGTTCACCTGCGTCGCCGGCACGACGGTGCAGGAGACCTACCTGACCGCCCCCGCGATCCGCGAGGCCGCAGCTGACAGCATCGCCTCGGGCGCCGAGCACGTCCGCGCCCACCTGGCGCAGGCGCTGGCCGCCCACCCGGTGCCGGGCGTCAGCGCCGACAGCCTGGCGCGGTTCTTCCAGGTCGCGGTGCAGGGCGGCATCATCCTGGCCAAGGCCGCCGGCGAGGCCGCCCCCGCGCGCGAGGCGCTGGACCACCTGGAGCGCTATCTGCGGCTGCTGTTCGACCGCCCGGCCTGAGCGCGCGTCCCGTCGCGGTCCGAATCATCGGCCATGGGATTTCACGGGAAATGACCCCTCAAATCACCACCGGATGCCTGGGAGAGGGGGAGTCCGACCCGGAATCCGGGCCAGAAACCGACTTGCGGCAGCAAGAATCCGAAAATTTCGGGCTTCCATGGGAAATCTTCTGTCGCCAATCACGACACAATATCTAGCGGATCACGCCGCCGCGATCTCTACCAATAGCCCAAGAAGCCGCCAGATCGGCACAAGATGCGGTTTTGCAGCCCTCGGCAGCACAACATCTCGGGCATTCCTCCCGAAATTTCCCTTGCTATCCCACCCAATCCCATGGCATCCCTTTGTCACGGAAGATGAAACGGGCAGACAAACGCAGGGGCGGCGACAGACCCCGAACAAGGCGAGAAGGCAGCTTCATACAGGCAGCCCCTTTCATCGGACGACAGAGATCCGGCGCGCGAGCGAGCAGACATCTCCCCCAGGTGGCGCGCGTAGCTGGACGCCCAGCGATGGGACAGCGGCGGATCGGGTAGTGGCAGCAACCCGATCCGCCCATTTCATTTCTGGACAGACGTACCGGGGACAAGAAACGAGTGGGCAGAGGCCACGGGACAGATGGCTGAGGCGTTCAGAGGCGAAGTCTACCAGTCGGTGGACAAGAAGGCGAGGGTCTCGATACCCGCGGCCTTCCGCGCCATTCTCGCCGCCGACGACCCCCAGAAATCCGACAAGGGCCTGACCCGCGTCTACATGGTCTACGGCGGCAAGTCGCGCCGCTTCGTGGAATGCTATTCCAAGGCCGGCGCCGATGCGCTGGCGGCCCGGATCGAGGGCATGGACCTGGGCTCGCCCGAACGCGACCGCGCCGAACGCGACCTGATCAGCCGCAGCGTGATGGTCGAAATCGAACCCGATGGCCGCATCGTCCTGCCGCAGAAGGTGCGCGAGAAGATGGGCTTCCTGGGCAACGACCTGGCCAATGACGGCGGCGATTGCGTCTTTGCCGGCTTCACCAACCGCTTCAAGCTCTATCGCCGCGAGGTCTACGAGGCCGAACTGGCCGAGGACGACGAGGACGACACCGACCCGCTGACCCTGGTGGGCCGCGCCAGCCGCACAGGGTAACGGCCATGTCCGCCGCTGCCATGGCCCCCGCGCAAGACCCCCACATCCCCGTCCTGCTGGAACCCCTGCTGGCCGCCGTGGCGCCGGTGACCGGCGTCTGGTGCGACGGCACCTTCGGGGCAGGGGGCTATGCCCGCGGCCTGCTGGCGGCCGGCGCCGCCCGCGTGATCGGCATCGACCGCGATCCGCTGGCGCATGCGATGGCCGCCGGCTGGCTGGCCGTTGAGCCCGCCCTGTCGCTGAGGCTTGGCACATTCTCCGACCTCGACACGCTCTGCGGCGAGCCGCTAGACGGCGTGGTGCTGGACCTGGGCGTGTCGTCGATGCAGCTGGACCTGCCCGAGCGCGGGTTCTCCTTCCAGAAGGACGGCCCGCTGGACATGCGGATGGGCCAGGACGGCCCCTCGGCCGCCGATCTGGTCGCCACCCTGTCGGAAACCGAACTGGCCGACATCCTGTATCACTACGGCGAGGAACACGCCTCGCGCCGGATCGCCCGCGCCATCGTCGCCGCCCGCGCCACCCAGCCGATCACCACCACGCTGCGGCTGGCCGAGATCGTCGCCCGCCAGCTGCCGCGCCCCAAGCCCGGCCAAAGCCACCCCGCCACGCGCAGCTTCCAGGCCATCCGCATCGCCGTGAACGCCGAATTCGACCAGCTGGCGCAGGGGCTGGCCGCCGCCGAACGGGCGCTGAAGCCCGGCGGCAAGCTGGCCGTCGTCACCTTTCACAGCCTGGAGGACCGCATCGTGAAACGGTTCTTCCAGCTGGCCTCGGGGCATGAACCGGCGGCCAACCGCTATGCCCCGGCCACCCAGTCGGCCGAGCCGCGCTTTGCCCTGGCCACCCGCAAGGCCATCGGCCCCAGCCCGGCCGAAGAGGCTGCCAACCCCCGCTCGCGCAGCGCCAAGCTGCGCGTCGGCATCCGCACTGCGGCCCCCGCCCGCGCCATTGCGCCCGCTGATCTGGGCCTGCCCACCCTGACCCGCAAAGGACGCCGCTGACATGCGCCCCGTGCTCTACGTCCTCACCTTTCTTGGCCTGATCGCGCTTGGCTTCTGGGCCTACCGCGAGAATTACGCCACCCAGACCGCGCTGCGCGAGGTGCGCGCCCTGCAGTCCGAAATCGCCGACCTCCGCGAGGCGCTGTCGGTACAGCGCGCCGAATGGGCCTATCTGAACCGCCCCGACCGCCTGCGCGAACTGGCCGGCGTGAACTTTGACCGCCTCGGCCTGTTGCCGATGGAGCCGGGCCAGTTCGGCACACCGGCGCAGGTCGCCTTTCCGGTGCCCGAGATCCCCGCGATCGACGGCCCGATCGACACCATCGGCGGCGTGACCGCCGTCGAGGATACCGCCGCCGACCAGGCCGAGGCGATTGCCGCCGGCACTGCCGAAGAGGGGCTTTGACATGCGCACGCCGCTTCGCCCGCTTGCCCGCATCCTGCGCGCCCGTGACACCGGCGAGAACCCCGACCTGATCGAACGCGAGAACCTGGCCCGCCGGCACGAGGCGATCAGCGACCGCATGCACGCCCGCGCCGCCGCGCGGCTGGGCCTTCTGGCCGTGGCTTTCGGCGCCTTCTACCTGACCATCGGCATCCGCATGGGCCATCTGGCCGCCTCCGAGCCGATGGAGCCCGTGGCCTCGGCCCCCGGCGCCGAGATCGTGGCGCAGCGCGCCGACATCACCGACCGCAATGGCCGGATCCTGGCCACCAACATGACGACGCATGCGCTGTACGCGCACCCCGCCGACATGGTCGACCCCAAGGGCACCGCCCGCCAGCTGGCCGAGATCTTCCCCGAGCTGGACGCCGCCCAGCTGGAACGCCGCTTTACCGACGGCCGCAAGTTCGTCTGGATCCGCAAGGTGCTGTCGCCCGAACAGGTGCAGAAGGTGCACGAGATCGGCGACCCCGGCCTCTTGTTCGGCCCGCGCGAGATGCGGCTTTATCCCAACGGCTCGCTCGCCGCCCATGTGCTGGGCGGCTATGCCTTCGGCGCCGAGGGCGTGCATTCGGCCGAGGTGATCGGCACCGCCGGCATCGAAAAGGCGATGGACGCCCGCCTGCGCGACCCCGCCCAGGGCGGCACCCCGCTGGCGCTGTCGATCGACCTTTCGGTCCAGGCCACCGTCGAAGAGGTACTGTCGGCCGGCATCACCATGCTGAACGCCCGCGGCGGCGCCGCCATCATCATGGACGTGAACACTGGCGAGATCATCGCCATGGCCTCGGCCCCCACCTTCGACCCCAACGACCGCCCGGTGCCGCTGGTGTCGAAAGACGCCGAGCCTTCGGACAGCCCGCTGTTCAACCGCGCGGTGCAGGGGGTCTACGAACTGGGGTCCACCTTCAAGATCTTTGCCGCCGCCCAGGCAATGGAACTGGGCCTCGTCAACCCCGACACCATGGTCGACGCCAACGCGCCGATGATCTGGGGCAAGCACAAGATCAAGGAATTCGAAGGCAAGAACTATGGCCCGCTGCTGTCGGTGACGGATGTCATCGCCAAGTCCTCGAACGTCGGCACCGCGCATATCGCGCTGATGATCGGGCCGCTGCGCCAGCAGGCCTTCCTGAAATCGCTGGGCTTCTTTGATCCGACGCCGCTGGAACTGGTCGAGGCCCCCGGCGCCAAGCCGCTGATCCCCCGCAAGTGGCCCGAGATCGTGACGATCACCACCTCTTACGGCCACGGCATGTCGGCCAGCCCGATGCACCTGGCCGCCGCCTATGCGGCCATCGCCAACGGCGGCATCTACCTGAAACCCACGCTGCTGAAACAGGACGGCCCGGCCAAGGGCGTGCGCGTGCTGTCCGAATCCGTCGCGGCCGAGGCGGTCAAGATGCTGCGCGGAGTCGTCACCCACGGCACCGCCAGCCTGGCCGAAGTGCCGGGCTACGAGGTGGGCGGCAAGACCGGCACCGCCGACAAGCCCAAGAAATCGGGCGGCTATTACAAGGACAAGGTGATCAACACCTTCGCATCGGTCTTCCCGGCCTCCGACCCGCGCTATGTGGTGCTGGTCACGCTGGACGAACCCGTCGACACCTCTGGGCCCAAGCCCAAGCGGACGGCGGGCTGGACCTCGGTGCCCGTCGCGGCCGAGATGATCCGTCGCGTCGCGCCGATCCTGGGCCTCAGGCCAAAGGTTGAACTCGCGCAGGATTCCACGCTAACAGCCGCGCAGAACTGACGCGGCACAGGACCCGGGGGGCAGGCTTGGCAATCACGAAACGGCTGTCCGATCTGGGGCTTTCGGCACGCGAGGGGCGCAATCCGCCCCTCTCCGGCATCACGGCCGACAGCCGCGCCGTGCGCGAGGGCATGCTGTTTGCCGCCCTTCCCGGCAGCGCCCGCCACGGCGCCGACTTCATCGCCACCGCGCTGGAGGCAGGCGCAGCCGCCATCCTGACCGACCCGATGGGCGCCATCATCGCCTCCGGCTCCCTGGGCGCCAGCAAGGCCGCGCTTGTCGTCGCCGACGACCCGCGCGAGGCGCTGGCCTATGCCGCAGCACTGTGGTTCGGCGCCCAGCCCGCCACCATGGTCGCCGTCACCGGCACCAACGGCAAGACATCCGTGGCCACCTTTACCCGCCAGATCTGGGCCGCGCTGGGGCACGAGGCGATCAACATCGGCACCACCGGCGTCGAAGGCGCCTGGGCGGCGCCCTCCAGCCACACCACGCCCGACCCGGTCACCCTGCACCACATGCTGGCCGATGCCGCCGCCGCCGGCGTCACCCATGCCGCGATGGAGGCATCTTCCCACGGGCTTGACCAGCGCCGGCTGGAAGGCGTGCGCCTGGCCGCGGCCGGATTCACCAACCTGACGCAGGACCACCTCGACTATCACCACACCATGCAGGCCTATCTGGCCGCCAAGGCCGGCCTCTTCACCCGCCTCCTGCCCGAAGACGGCGTGGCCGTGGTCAACCTCGACGGCGCGCATGGATCCGACATCGCCGAGCGGGCGCTGAACCGCGGCTTGCACGTGCTGACGGTCGGCAAAGGGCAGGGCGCCGACCTGCAGATCGCCGCCACCCGCCCCGATGCCCGCGGGCAAGAGGTGCGCTTTCTCTGGCAGGGCCAGGCGCACCAGACACGGCTGAACCTGATCGGCGCCTTCCAGGCCGAAAACGTCGCCGTGGCCGCAGGCCTGGCCATCGCCGCCGGCGACGACCCGCAGGCCGTCCTAGCCACGCTGCCCAAACTCACCGGCGTCCGCGGTCGCATGCAACTCGCCGCCACCCGCAGGAACGGCGCCTCCGTCTTCGTCGACTATGCCCACACGCCGGACGCCATCGAAACCGCGCTGCGCGCGTTGCGCCCCCACGTCATGGGCCGCCTGATCATCGCCTTCGGCGCCGGCGGCGACCGCGACACCACCAAGCGCCCGCTGATGGGCGCCGCCGCCCGCGCCAACGCCGATGTCCTCTACGTCACCGACGACAACCCGCGCAGCGAAGACCCCGCGGCCATCCGCGCCGCGATCCTGCAGGCCTGCCCCGAGGCAAACGAGGTCGGCGACCGCGCCGAGGCCATCCTGCGCGCCGTCGATGCCCTGCAACCCGGCGACGCCCTTCTGATCGCGGGCAAGGGCCACGAAACCGGCCAGGTCATCAAGGGCGATATTTTCCCCTTTGACGATGTCGAACAGGCCTCTATCGCCGTCGCCGCCCTGGACGGAGTCATCTGATGCGCCAACCCCCGCTCATTTTCTGTCCTCAAATATCCTCGGGGGTCCGGGGGCAGACAGCCCCCGGGGCGTCCAAGGGGCACAACGCATGACCCTCTGGACCGCCGCCGCCGCCGCCGCCGCAACCCAAGGCCGCTCCACCGCCGACTGGGCCGCCAACGGCGTCTCGATCGACACCCGGACCCTTGCCCCCGGCGACCTTTTCGTCGCACTCAAGGACATCCGCGACGGCCATGATTTCGTGGCCCAGGCGCTGCAAAAGGGCGCCGCCGCGGCCCTCGTCTCGCGCATCCCCGATGGCCTGCCCGCCGATGCCCCCCTGCTGGTCGTCGATGATGTCCTCAAGGCGCTGGAACGCCTCGGCGCCGCCGGCCGCGCCCGCGCCAGGGCCCGCGTGGTCGCGGTCACCGGCTCGGTCGGCAAGACCTCGACCAAGGAGATGCTGCGCAGCCTCTTGTCCGGCCAGGGCCAGGTCCACGCCGCCGAGGCCAGCTACAACAACCACTGGGGCGTGCCGCTGACGCTGGCGCGACTGCCGGCCGAGGCCGACTATGCCGTCATCGAGATCGGCATGAACCACCCCGGCGAGATCGAGCCTCTGGCCCGCCTCGCCGCGCCGCATGTCGCCCTGATCACCACCGTCGCCCCCGCGCATCTTGAGGCTTTCGCCAGCGTCGAGGGTATCGCGCAGGAAAAGGCGTCGATCTTCCGTGGCCTCCTGCCCGGCGGCACGGCCATCGTGAACGCCGACCTCGCCACCACGCCGGTCCTGCTGGCCGAGGCCGCCGCCTGCGCCGCCCGCACCGTCACCTTCGGCGAAACCGCCGGCGCCGACTGGCACCTGGCCCAGGCGATGATCGCCGACGACACCACCGTCGCCCAGGCCGCCACCCCCGCCGGCCCGTTGCTATACAAGGTCGCCAGCCCCGGGCGCCATTTCGCGCTGAACGCGCTGGCGGCCCTTGCCGCCGCCGCGGCGCTTGGCGCCGACCCGGTGATCGCCGCCCACGACATTGGCCGCTGGGCACCGCCCTCGGGCCGCGGCACCCGCGAACGCATCCTTCTCGACATCGTCGAGGAAACCTTCGTCGACCTGATCGACGACGCCTTCAACGCCAACCCCGCCTCGCTGGCCGCAGCCCTTGACGTGCTGATCGCCGCCCGCCCGACCGACGGCATCGGCCGCGTCGGCAACGGCCGCCGCATCGCCATCCTGGGCGACATGCTGGAGCTGGGGCCTACCGAGATCGACCTGCACCGCGCCGTCGCCCGCCACCCGGGCCTTGACGCGATTTCCACCATCCATTGCGTCGGTCCCCGGATGCGCGCCCTCCACCAGGCGCTGCCCCGTGGCCAGCGCGGCCTCTGGGTCGAGACCGCGCCCGAACTGGCGGCGCAGGCCCGCAGCCTGTTCGACGCGGGCGATATCCTGCTGGTCAAGGGCTCGAAGGGCATCAAGGTCAGCCTGGTGGTCGACGCCTTGCGCAAACTGGGGCAGAAGACCCCCGCCGAAGAAGGGACCGAGTGAATGCTGTACTGGCTTGCCGACCTGGGCGACGACGGGGGGTTCTTCAACCTCTTCCGCTACATTACCTTCCGCGCCGGGGCGGCCTTCACCACCGCGCTGGTGTTCGGCTTCATCTTCGGCCGCCCGCTGATCGACCTTCTGCGCCGCAAGCAGGGCAAGGGCCAGCCGATCCGCGACGACGGCCCGCAAAGCCACTTTTCCAAGGCCGGCACGCCCACCATGGGGGGCCTTCTGATCCTGTCGGCGCTGATGGTCTCGACGCTGCTCTGGGCGCGGCTCGACATTCCCTATGTCTGGATCGTGGTGCTGGTGACGCTGGCCTTCGGCCTGATCGGCTTTGCCGACGACTACGCCAAGGTGACCAAGCAGAACACCAAGGGCGTCTCGTCGCGGGTCCGCTTCCTTCTGGGCCTGTTGATCGCGGGGCTGGCCTCTTACGCGGCGGCGATGTTCCATCCCGCCGACCTGACCGACCAGTTGGCTTTTCCCTTCTTCAAGGACGCGCTTCTGAACCTCGGCATCTTCTTCGTGCCCTTCGGCATGGTGGTGATTGTCGGCGCGGCCAATGCGGTGAACCTGACCGACGGGCTGGACGGGCTGGCGATCATGCCGGTGATGATCGCGGGCGGCACGCTGGGCATCATCTCCTATGTCGTCGGCAACGCGGCCTTCGCCGATTACCTGGGCGTCCACTTCGTGCCCGGAACCGGCGAGTTGCTGATCTTTGCCGCGGCCCTCTTCGGGGGCGGCCTGGGTTTCCTGTGGTACAACGCGCCGCCCGCGGCGGTGTTCATGGGCGATACCGGCAGCCTCGCGCTTGGCGGCGCACTGGGCGCGATCGCCGTCTGCACCAAGCACGAGATCGTGCTGGCCATCGTCGGCGGTCTCTTCGTGGTCGAGGCGCTGTCGGTCATCATCCAGGTCGCCTATTACAAGCGCACCAAGAAGCGCATCTTCCTGATGGCGCCGATCCACCACCACTTCGAAAAGAAGGGCTGGGCCGAGCCGCAGATCGTGATCCGGTTCTGGATCATCAGCCTGATCCTGGCGATGATCGGTCTGGCCACCCTGAAGGTGCGCTAGGCAGGATGGGCAATATTGCCCATCCTACGGGATGGGGCCGCCGATGAAGGAAGCCGACCTCTACCCCCCGGTGAAATCCTTCCTCGAGTTGCAGGGCTACGAGGTCAAGGCCGAGATCGGCCCCGCCGACGTGATGGCGCTGCGCGGCGACGAGCCGCCGGTGATCGTGGAGCTCAAGACCGCGCTGAACCTGACCCTGATCCTGCAGGGCGTGGCCCGCCAGGCGCTGTTCGCCGATGTCTACCTGGCCGTGCCGCAGCCGCCGAAATGGACGCACCGCTACCGCGACCTCGTCGCGCTGCTGCGCCGACTGGGCCTGGGGTTGCTGACGGTGCGCGACGGCCAGGTCGAGGCGCATCTCGACCCCGCGCCCTACCAGCCCCGTCGCAGCACCCCGCGCGCGGGCAGCCTGCTGCGCGAATTCCAGCGCCGCGCCGGCGACCCGAACACCGGTGGCACGACCCGCACTCCGCGGATGACGGCCTACCGCCAGGATGCGCTGCGCTGCCTCGCGGCCCTCGATCAGGGGCCGCTCCGTGCGGCAGAGGTGGCGCGCGCAACCGGTGTGGTCCGCGCCTGCGCGCTTATGCGCGCCGATCACTACGGCTGGTTCGACCGGATCGCCACCGGCACCTATGCGGCCTCGGCCAAAGGCACCCAAGCCCGCACGACCCATGCCGATGACATCCGAAGCCTGACGCCTGCCAGCAAGGACGCCAAAGGCGCCCCCCCTCGGGCCTGATGAGATGCCCGCCGGCCCTCGCCAAGCCCCTTTTCCTTTCATCTGTCCTCAAATATCCCACGGGGGTGCGGGGGTGTGAAACCCCCGCTCCAACGGTGGGGCAGGAAACATGATACCAGTCACGGGATATGCCGGCGCAAGGGTCGCCGTCCTCGGCCTCGGCCGCTCGGGCCTTGCCACCGCCGCGGCCCTGACCGCCGGCGGCGCCACGCCGCTTTTGTGGGACGACAGCCCCGAGGCCCGCGGAAACGCCGAAGAGGCGGGCCATGCGCTGACCGACCTCACCCGCAACAGCGCCCTCGACGGCGTCGCATGCCTGGTCACCAGCCCCGGCATCCCCCACCTCTACCCCACGCCGAACCGGATCATCGCCCGCGCTCTGGAAATGGGCATCCCGGTCGACAACGACATCGGCCTGTTCTTCGCCAGCTACGCCACCCCCGCCTGGGACGATTTCGAAACCACCCCGCGCGTCGTCGCCGTCACCGGCTCGAACGGCAAGTCCACCACCACCGCGCTGATCCACCACATCCTGCAGGTGGCCGGCAAACCCACCCAGATGGCGGGCAACATCGGCAAGGGCGTGCTGTCGATCGACCCGCCCGGCGACGGCGAGGTGATCGTGCTGGAACTCAGCAGCTACCAGACCGAACTGGCCCGCGCCCTGACACCCGACGTCGCCGTCTTCACCAACCTCTCGCCCGACCACCTGGACCGCCACGGCGGCTATGGCGGCTACTTTGCCGCCAAGCGCCGCCTCTTTGCCGAAGGCGGCCCCGACCGCGCGGTGATCGGCGTGGACGAGACCGAGGGCCGGTTCCTGGCCGCCCAACTGTCACAAGGGCCGGCGGATGACCGGGTGATCCGGATCTCCTCGGGCCAGAAGCTTGAAGCCTTCGGCTGGTCGGTCTTCGCCCGCAAGGGATTTCTCGCCGAATGGCGCAAGGGCCGCCAGGCGGCCTCGATCGACCTGCGCGAGGTCAGGGGCCTGCCCGGCGCGCACAACCACCAGAACGCCTGTGCCGCCTATGCCGCCACCCGCGCCCTGGGGCTGGCGCCGAAACTGATCGAACAGGCGCTGCACAGCTTTGCCGGCCTGCCCCACCGCAGCCAGCTGGTCGCCGAACGGGGCGGCGTGCGGTTCGTCAACGACAGCAAGGCCACCAACGTCGACAGCGCCGCGAAGGCGCTGCAGGCCTTCCCGCGGATCCGCTGGGTCGCCGGCGGTCTGGGAAAAGAGGGCGGCATCGCCGCCCTGCAACCCCACCTCGCCTCGGTGGTGAAAGCCTACCTGATCGGCCATTCCGCCCGCGACTTCGCCCTGCAGATCGGCGAGACCCCGCACGAGATCTGCGAGACGATGGAGCGCGCCGTCGCCCGAGCCGCGGCCGAGGCCGAGCCGGGCGAGGTCGTCCTGCTGGCCCCCGCCGCTGCCAGCTTCGACCAGTACCCCAACTTCGAGAAACGCGGCGAGGACTTCACCGCCCGCGTCCGCGCCCTGGCCGGCGGCTGAAGCAATTGCGCGGCATGCGCCGCAAGTCTTTCCTCTCGTCGTCGGGCATGCGCCCTCCTCCTCGGACGATGGGGGGCCAGCCCCCCAAACCCCCCGGGGTACTTGCACCGGACTGAAGACAAGCCTCTTCATTCTGGTCCAAATACCCCGGGGAGCTCGAGGGGCAGCGCCCCTCGTCAGGCGACATCGGCCCCCTGGTGCAGCGTCAAGGGAAAAACGAAAAAAGCTTGCGGCGGCAGCCGCGCAATTGCTTCACCGTCCGTACCGCGGGCGCCCGTCGAGGGGCATTTCGCGCTAGCCAGGCCCCGGGATTGCCGCTAGAGTTCCGCGCAGAGCCCGGGGGGAACATCCGGGCCAGAGGCAGAGAAATCGAGGCGGTGTCCCATGACTGAAATGGTCTATGGTTCCAATCCCGTTCGGGTGACTGAACCGGTGATCCCGCGCTGGTGGCGCACCATCGACAAGTGGACGCTGTCGGCGGTCTTCGTGCTGTTCGGCATCGGCCTGCTGCTGGGCCTAGCGGCCTCGGTTCCGCTGGCCAGCCGCAACGGGCTGGAGCCGTTCTATTATGTGCAGAAGCAGGCGTTCTTCGGCGCGGCGGGTCTGGCCACGATGATCGCCGTCTCGATGATGACGCCCGATACCGTGCGCCGTCTTGGCGTGCTGGGCTTTGTCGGCGCCCTGATCCTGGTCGCGCTTTTGCCCGTCATCGGCGAGGATCACGGCAAGGGCGCCGTGCGCTGGCTGTCGATCGGCGGCTTTTCGCTGCAACCTTCGGAATTCCTGAAGCCCGGTTTCGTCGTCGTCACCGCCTGGCTGATGGCCGCCAGCCAGCAATTGAACGCGCCGCCCGGCAAGTCGCTGTCGTTCCTGCTGGCGATCTGCGTCGTCGGCTTCCTGGCGATGCAGCCCGATTTCGGGCAGTCGGCGCTGGTCCTCTTTGCCTGGGGCGTGATCTACTTCGTCGCCGGGGCGCCGATGCTGCTGATCCTGGTCATCGCCGGGCTGGTGGCGGGGGGCGGCGTGCTGGCCTATGGCGCGTCCGAGCACTTTGCCCGCCGGATCGACGGCTTCCTGTCGCCCGACGTCGACCCGCGCACCCAGCTGGGCTATGCCACCAACGCGATCCAGGAGGGCGGCTTCTTCGGCGTCGGCGTGGGCGAGGGCCAGGTGAAATGGTCGCTGCCCGATGCCCACACCGATTTCATCATCGCCGTCGCGGCCGAGGAATACGGGCTGATCCTCGTCCTGTGCATCCTGGCGCTTTACGCCGTGATCGTCGTGCGCTCGCTTCTGCGGCTGATGGCGGAACGCGATGCCTTCACCCGGCTCGCGGGCGCCGGGCTGGCCTGCATCTTCGCCGTCCAGGCGATGATCAACATGGGCGTCGCCGTGCGGCTCTTGCCGGCCAAGGGCATGACGCTGCCCTTCGTGTCGTATGGCGGCTCGTCGCTGATCGCGGCCGGCGTCACGGTTGGCGCGCTTCTGGCGATGACGCGCACCCGGCCGCGCGACCGCATGGCCGAGGTGTTCCGGCGGGGCGGGCGCTGATGGCCGCTGACGGAAAACTGTTGCTGATCGCCGCAGGCGGCACCGGCGGGCACATGTTCCCCGCCCAGGCGCTGGCCGAGGCGATGCTGGCGCGCGGCTGGCGGGTCAAGCTGTCGACCGACGATCGCGGCGCGCGCTATGCCGGCGGTTTCCCGCAGGCGGTGACGGTCGAGCAGGTCGCCAGTGCCACCTTCGCGCGGGGCGGGGCGGCGGCCAAGCTGATGGTGCCGTTCCGCATTGTCGGGGGCATCCTGGGCGCGCTCTGGTCGCAGGCGACCGACCGCCCGGCGGTGGTGGTAGGGTTCGGCGGCTACCCGTCCATCCCGGCCCTGACGGCGGCCTGGGTGCTGCGCCGTCCGCGGATGATCCATGAACAGAACGGCGTGCTGGGGCGGGTGAACCAGGCCTTCGCGCCCCGCGTCGACCGCGTTGCCTGCGGCACCTGGCCGACCACGCTGCCCCAGGGCGTCACTGGCACGCCCACCGGCAACCCGGTGCGCGCGGCCGTTCTGGAACGCGCCGCCGCCCCCTATATCCCGCCCGGCCCCTACCCGATGAGCCTGGTGGTGATCGGCGGCAGCCAGGGTGCGCGCATCCTGTCCGACGTGGTGCCCGCCGCCGTCGCCGCGCTGCCCGACCCCTTGCGCGCCAACCTGCGCGTCGCCCACCAGGCCCGCGACGAAGATGCCGCCCGCGCCGCCGCCGCCTATGACGCCGCCGGCATCCGGGTGGAGATCGCGCCCTTCTTCGCCGACATCCCGCGCCGCCTGTCCGAGGCGCAGCTGGTGATCAGCCGCTCGGGCGCCTCGTCGGTCGCCGACATCAGCGTGATTGGCCGCCCGGCCATCCTGATCCCCTACGCCGCCGCCACCGGCGACCACCAGGCCGCCAATGCCCGCGGCCTGGCCCAGGCCGAGGCGGCGGTGGTCATCCCGGAAAAGGCGCTTGACGCCGCCACCCTGTCGGGCCACATCGCCGCGATCCTTGGAAACCCCGAGGCCGCCGAGACCATGGCCCGCAACGCCCTGGCCGAGGGCAAGCCCGACGCGACCGCGCGCCTTGTCGCCCTGGTCGAAGACCTGGCAGGAGAGCACAGATGAACGCAGCCGCCACCAAACTGCCGCTGGAACTGGGCCCGATCCATTTCGTCGGCATCGGCGGCATCGGCATGTCGGGCATCGCCGAGGTGCTGATCACGCTGGGCTACCGGGTGCAGGGGTCCGACGCCAAGGCCTCGAAGATCACCGACCGGCTGGTGAAGCTGGGCGCCACCTTCTTTGAAGGCCAGCGCGCCGAGAACATCGGCGAGGCCGCCGTTGTCGTCATTTCCAGCGCCATCAAGAAGGGCAACCCCGAGCTTGAGGAAGCCCGCCGCAAGAAGCTTCCGGTCGTGCGCCGGGCCGAGATGCTGGCCGAACTGATGCGCCTGCGGTCGAACATCGCGATAGCCGGCACCCACGGCAAGACCACCACCACCACCATGGTCGCCACCCTGCTGGACAAGGGCGGCTTCGATCCCACCGTGATCAACGGCGGTGTCATCCACGCCTACGGATCGAACGCCCGCGCCGGGGCCGGAGAATGGATGGTGGTCGAGGCCGATGAGTCGGACGGCAGCTTCAACCGCCTGCCCGCCACCATCGCCATCGTGACCAACATCGACCCCGAGCATATGGAGCACTGGGGCACCATCGAGGCCCTGCGCAAGGGGTTCCTGGATTTCGTCTCGAACATCCCGTTCTACGGCCTGGCCGTCTGCTGCACCGACCACCCCGAGGTGCAGGCCCTGGTCGGCCGCGTGACCGACCGCCGCGTGGTGACCTTTGGCTTCAACGCCCAGGCCGACGTCCGTGCCGTCAACCTGCGGTTCGAAGGCGCCACCTCGAAATTCGACATCCTGCTGCAAAACGAAGGGGCCGAGTCCCGCATCGACGGCTGTTCGCTGCCGATGCCGGGCCAGCACAACGTCTCGAACGCGCTGGCCGCGGTGGCCGTGGCCCGCCACCTGGGCATGAAGCGCGATGAAATCCGCGAGGCGCTGGCGGGCTTTGCCGGCGTCAACCGCCGCTTCACCAAGGTGGCCGAGGTGAACGGCGCCACCATCATCGACGATTACGGCCACCACCCGGTGGAAATCGCCGCCGTGCTGAAGGCCGCGCGCCAGGCCGTGTCGGGCACCCCCGGCGCCCGCGTCATCGCCGTCCACCAGCCGCACCGCTACACGCGCCTGTCGAACCTGTTCGAAGACTTCTGCACCTGCTTCAACGAGGCCGATGTGGTTGCCATCGCCGATGTCTACGCTGCCGGTGAAGACCCGATCCCCGGCGCCTCGCGCGACGACCTGGTCGCGGGCCTCATCGCCCACGGCCACCGCCACGCCCGCGCCTGCCTGGACGAAGCCGACCTGGCGCGCCTCTTCCGCGAGCAGGCCCGGCCGGGCGACATCTTCGTCTGCCTCGGCGCCGGCACGATCAGCGGCTGGGCCAACGCGCTGCCCGCCAAATTGACCGCCAAGGCGGCCTGAGGCCCGTGAACCTGCTTCCCTATATCGTGGTTGCCGTCGCCGCGGGGGTCTTGTCGCTGGCCGGGTGCGCCGCGCTGGCCCTGTCGCTCTGGCGGCGCGGCTGGCGTCGGACGGTGCTTCTGGCCGGGCTGGCCTTTCTGGCCCTCGGCGCTGCTCTGGTGGTTGAGGGGCTGTCCATCACGACCGGCCTGATCGGCGGCGCGGCCTGGATCTTCCTGGGCTGCGTCGTGCTGGCAGGCCCCGCCCTTGGCACGCTTCTGGGCGCAGGCCTCGGCGCCCGCGCCGCACGGGGCAGGCCATGAGCCTTCCGCTTGTCCTGGCCTGCCTCTGGGTGCTGGCCGCCGCGGCCACCGCCATGCTGCCGATGCGGGTGCAGATGGTGCCCGGTCTTGCGCTGCTTCTGGCCGCACCCGTCCTGATCCTGTGGATCGGCGCGTCGCATGGCTGGCTCTGGGCCATCCCGGCGCTTCTGGCCTTCGCCTCGATGTTCCGCAACCCGCTGATCTACTTCGCCCGCCGCGCGCTTGGCCGTGCAGCACCCGTGCCGCCCGAGATGGAGCGGCGCGAATGACCTATCCCCTCGGCCTTGCCTGCCTCTGGCTCGTCACTGCCAACCTGATCGCCATGCTGCCCTCGCGCGACCACCACTGGCGCGCCGCCTATGCCCTGATCGCCCTCGGCATCCCCCTCCTGGGCTGGCTGACCTGGGAGGCTGGCCCGTTCTGGGGCATGGCCTTCCTCGCCGCCGGAGCCTCGCTGCTGCGCTGGCCGCTGGTCTATCTGTGGCGGTGGGTCAAGCGCAGAACCCAGGAACCCGCCGAGTAGGGCGGGGTTCACCCCGCCGCCCTTTCCCCCTTGCCTGACACCCGCCAAGACCCGATGTTCGCCGGATGAAGGCGGATGACGTCAAAGACGAAGACAGTTTTCGGGCGTGGGTAACGCCAGCGCTATTCATGCGCGCACAGTGCTTGGCTGTCCGAAGCGCCCTTCGCGTATTCCCGATTTTCGCGGCCGCGATGGATGCTGATTGGGCCCAGCAAAACAAGCTCACAGCACTGGATGTCCTGCGGTGGGTCCTCGACACAAGCAACGCGAAGCCAGTCGTGCCCGGTTTCGAAGGGGAGAGTCCTGATCAACTGAGCGCGCCGATGCGGGCCGCACTGTCAGCAGCTATGGCCGTCGATCCCAGCAATCCAAGCTA
Source organism: Fuscovulum sp. (assembly GCA_018058035.1). GTDB lineage: Bacteria > Pseudomonadota > Alphaproteobacteria > Rhodobacterales > Rhodobacteraceae > Pseudogemmobacter. Next base: position 8,652 of record JAGPCN010000012.1, on the reverse strand, counting down.
TACGATGGAATGGAGCGACAAGAGCTTCTTCCCCTTAATGACTCTTGCACTTTCGGTGTCTTGCGCCGAAGCTACAGCAAGGACGTTTGATAATTTCGCCTCGGGCCTAATCTGGGAGCAAGTCCGCGAGGACGCCAGGCTTGTCGAAGCCGGGCAGGACCCGATGGAAGCCCGCCTATGGTCGACACCCCATCCCAGCTGGTTCACGGAATTCAATCGACGGGGCCTCTCTATTTGGTCCCGCGACCCAGAAACCTGGTTCTTCTGGACGCGCTGGTGGGATGGAGTCCTCTCCGGCAACCAACTCGACTGGGACTTGCAAAGACAAGTCGCTCTCATCCCGAACGAAATCTGGGAACAAGGCCCCGCCGCCGTGGCCGAGGCGATCCGGCAGATCGAAGGTCTGGGCCGAGGGAAACCCACCCCGGACCCCGTCGAACAGGCTCTCGTCACCCTGCCGCCCTCCTCCCGCGATGTGGTCACGCGCTTCTCGGACGCCGTCACCCAGCACCATGAGGATATCCCGCCCACCCTCGATGCCCTCTTGCTGTTCTGCCGCCGCGAGATCGACCGCCTGCAAGGCCGCAATGCCCCCTATGCCACGCCCGAGGAAGAGGCCGAGGCGCAGCGCCAGATCCGCGTTCTGACCACGATCTATACGACGCTGGAAAAGCTTCGCGATACCATTCCGGCGGACGGCGCCTTGACGCCGGCCCGGGCTGAGAGAGGGGAAAAGCTGTCCCGCCTCTTCGTGCGCAGCTTCAAGGAATGGCCCCGCAAGAACGTCGAGGATATCGCCGACAGCACCTGTCGCGCCGCCCTCGTCGGCCTGACCGCGACCCTCGCCCCGATGATCGGAATTCCCGTCGCCATAGCCACCGGGGCAGGGGTCGTTCTGTTTGGTGGGAAGAAGGTGGCCGACGGGCTGAAGGCCGCAAAGGACCTCAAGGACATGGGGGGATGATTGCCTTCCCAACCTTCGCCAACCATCCATCAACCTTGCCCCAAATCCCTTGCGGCCTCCCCCCCGTCAAGGCTACCAACCGGGCCATGACCCCGCTTCCCCCCCCCCGCGGCACCCTGACGCCGAACCGCCCCTTGGCCGACCTGACCTGGCTGCGCGTCGGCGGGCCGGCCGACTGGCTGTTCCAGCCCGCGGACGAGGCCGATCTGGCCGACTTTCTGGCGCAGCTTGACCCCGCCATTCCGGTCTTCCCGATGGGCGTCGGCTCCAACCTCATCGTGCGCGATGGCGGCATCCGGGCGGTGGTGATCCGCCTGGGCCGCGGCTTCAATGCCATCGACATCAAAGGCGACAGGGTCACCGCCGGGGCCGCCGCGCTGGATGCCCACGTTGCCCGCCGCGCCGCCGAGGCGGGGCGCGACCTGACCTTCCTGCGCACCATCCCCGGCGCCATCGGCGGGGCGGTGCGGATGAACGCCGGCTGCTACGGGCACTACGTCGCAGATTTCCTTGAGGAAATCCGCATCGTCACGCGGCAGGGCAGGGTGGAGGGCCTGCCGGCCTCGGCGCTGAACTTGCGCTACCGCCAGTCAGACCTGCCCAAAGGCGCCGTCATCACCGCCGCCACTTTCCGCGCCGCGCCCGCAGACGCGGCCGCGCTGGAGGCCCGGATGCAGGACCAGATCGCCAAGCGCGACGCCAGCCAGCCCACAAGGGATAGGTCCGCCGGCAGCACCTTCCGCAACCCCTTGGGGCGGTCCTCGACCGGTAAGGCCGACGACACCCACGAACTGAAGGCCTGGAAGGTGATCGACGACGCCGGAATGCGTGGCGCGACGCTGGGCGGGGCGCAGATGTCGACCATGCATTCCAACTTCCTGATCAACGCCGGCGGCGCCACCGCGGCCGATCTGGAGGATCTGGGCGAAGAGGTGCGAAAAAAGGTTTTCCAAAACAGTGGGATCACGTTAGAGTGGGAAATCATGCGCGTCGGAGAACGTGCGGACAAATAAGGGGCCAAAGCGCTCCAGAGGCAGTAGATGGCGGCGGGATCGGGCAGATTTCCCCGCGTGGCGGTTCTGAAAGGCGGCATGTCCGCCGAGCGCGAGGTCTCCCTCGTCTCGGGGCGGGAATGCGCAAAGGCACTGCGCACGGCGGGATATGAGGTGGTCGAGGTCGATTGCGGCCCCGACCTGGCCTTGCAACTGATTGAATTGAAACCCGAAGTTGCCTTCAACGCGCTGCATGGCCGCTGGGGCGAGGATGGCTGCGTCCAGGGTATCCTGGAATGGCTGCGCATTCCTTACACGCATTCGGGCGTGCTGGCCTCGGCGCTGGCGATGGACAAGCAGCGCGCCAAGGAGGCCTATCGCGTGGCCGGCCTGCCGATCGTCGACAGCGTCATCGCCAGCCGCGAAGCCGTTGAAAAGGCGCATGTCCTGCCGCCGCCCTATGTGGTCAAGCCGAACAACGAAGGCTCGTCCGTCGGGGTCTACATCGTCCACCCCGGATCGAACGCGCCGCGGCTGGCGGAAACGATGCCGGCGCAGGTGATGGTGGAAACCTATGCCCCGGGGCGCGAGCTTTCGGTGTCGGTGATGGGCGACCGCGCGCTGGCGGTGACCGACATCATCACCGACGGCTGGTACGACTACGACGCGAAATACAAGCCGGGGGGCAGCCGGCATGAACTGCCCGCGAACATGCCGGCCGATGTCACGGCGGCCTGCCTGGACTATGCCCTGCGCGCCCACCGCGCGCTTGGCTGCCGGGGCCTGAGCCGCACCGACATCCGCTGGGACGAAAGCCGCGGCGTCGCCGGCCTGGTGCTCTTGGAGACCAACACCCAGCCCGGCATGACGCCCACCTCGCTGGCCCCCGAACAGGCGGCGCTCTGCGGCATTCCGTTTCCGCAACTCTGCGACTGGCTGGTGAGGGACGCCTCATGCGATCGCTGACCGCCCCCCGCCGCGGCTCTGCCGCCGCCGGACAGCGTCGCGACCCGGCGCCCAGCGTCTGGGCCTACCGGATGCAGCGGGTGATGCTGACGCCCTATCTGCGGGCGCTGTTGCGGGTGGGCCTGCCCACCTTTGCGGTGCTGGCGGTGGCCGGGCTTTACCTGGCCGACGCCGACCGCCGCGCCGCGATCACCGGGGTCTTTACCGACATCCGCGACAAGTTCGAAAGCCGGCCCGAGTTCCAGGTCACGCTGGCCTCGATCGAGGGCTGCTCGCCGGAACTGGCCGAGGCCGTGCGCGCCCGGCTGGGGCTGCAACTGCCGCAATCCTCGTTCGACCTGGACCTGGACGCCGCCCGGATGCGGGTCGAGGAACTGGACGCGGTGAAATCGGCCGAACTGCGGGTGCGCTCGGGCGGGGTGTTGCAGGTGGTGGTGACCGAACGCGACCCCGTCGCCGTCTGGCGCACCGAGGCCGGGCTGACCCTGCTGGACGAAACCGGCCACCGCGTCGCCGGCCTGCATGCCCGCACCGACCGCCCCGACCTGCCGCTGATCGCGGGCGAGGGCGCCGACCGCGCCACCGCCGAGGCGCTGACCCTGCTGGCCGCCGCCGGCCCGCTGGCGCCGCGCATCCGCGGCCTGGTGCGGATGGGCGAGCGCCGCTGGGACATCGTGCTGGACCGCGACCAGCGCATCCTTCTGCCCGGCCAGAACCCGGTGCGCGCGCTGGAACGCCTGCTGGCGCTGGACAAGGCCGAAGACATCCTGGCCCGCGACCTCTTGGCCATCGACCTGCGCAACGACGCCCGCCCGACCCTTCGCCTGACCCCCTTTGCTCTGACCGACCTGCGCCGCCGCCAGGGCCAGGATACCGTGGAGACCGACCTGTGACCGACCTCTACCAATCCCAGCGTGCCATGCGGAACATGCGTCGGGCTGCCATGCAGCGCGGCGTGATCGCCATCCTTGACGTCGGCACCAGCAAGATCGCCTGCCTGATCCTGCGCTTTGACGGCGAAAACCGGCTGAAGGACAGCGACGGCGTCGGGCCGATGGCCGGGCAGTCGCAGTTCCGGGTGATCGGGGCGGCCACCACGCGGTCACGCGGGGTGCGCTTTGGCGAGATCGCCGTGATGAACGAGACCGAGCGCGCCATCCGCACCGCCGTGCAGGCGGCGCAGAAGATGGCAAACGTGCGCGTCGACCACGTCATCGCCTGCTTCTCGGGGGCGGAACCCCGCAGCTACGGCCTGGCCGGCGAATGGGACCTGCAGGACAGCGTGGTGACCGAACAGGACGTGGCGCGCGTGCTGGCCGCCTGCGACGTGCCCGACCTGGGGCAGGGGCGCGAGGTGCTGCACGCCCAGCCGGTCAACTTTGCGCTGGACCACCGCAGCGGCCTGGGCGACCCGCGCGGCCAGATCGGGCATCGGCTGGCCTGCGACATGCACCTTCTGTCGGTCGATGGCGCGGCGATCCAGAACCTGCTCTACTGCATCAAGCGCTGCGACCTGGAACTGGCCGGCATCGCCTCGTCGGCCTATGTCAGCGGCGTCTCGTCGCTGGTCGAGGACGAACAGGAACTGGGTGCCGCCTGCATCGACCTGGGCGGCGGCTCGACCGGCATCTCGGTCTTCATGAAGAAGCACATGATCTATGCCGATGCCGTGCGCATGGGCGGCGACCATGTCACCTCGGACATCTCCAAGGGCCTGCAGATCCCGATGACCACGGCCGAGCGGATCAAGACCCGGCACGGCGGCCTGTTCGCCACCGGCATGGACGACCGCGAGATGATCGAGATCGGCGGCGACAGCGGCGACTGGGAAAAGGACCGCCGCCAGATCAGCCGGACCGAGCTGATCGGCATCATGCGGCCGCGCGTCGAGGAAATCCTGGAAGAAACCCGCGCCTGCCTGGACGTGGCCGGCTTCGACCACCTGCCCAGCCAGCAGATCGTGCTGACCGGCGGGGCCAGCCAGATCCCCGGCCTTGACGGGCTGGCCGCGCGCATCCTGGGCCAAAGGGTGCGGCTGGGCCGCCCGCTTCGGGTGCAGGGCCTGCCGCAGGCCGCCACCGGGGCCGCCTTTGCGTCGTCCGTGGGGTTGTGCCTGTTCGCGGCGCACCCGCAGGACGAGTGGTGGGATTTCGAAATTCCCGCCGAACGCTATCCCGCCCGTTCGCTGAAGAGGGCCATCAAATGGTTCAAGGACAACTGGTAACCCCAACAGCTTGTCAGAGTCGCGAAATCCCGCTGATGGCGGGCTGCCTTTCCCCATATTTTGTGGGGAAAGCATGTTTTTTTCGTGACGTAGAGGGACGTTGTGGATAAAGTCGGCGAAATTGGCGTTTTTCGGGCTGGGGACAGGCCCGACTCGGCGTGTGATTGCGGCATAAGAAACGGACAGGCGGAACCATGGCACTCAATCTGACGATGAATACCCCGCGCGAAGAGCTGAAGCCGCGCATCACCGTCTTCGGTGTGGGCGGTGCCGGCGGCAACGCCGTCAACAACATGATCGACAAGCAGCTGGAAGGCGTCGAGTTCGTGGTGGCGAACACCGACGCGCAGGCGCTGCAACAGTCGAAGTCGGGCAGCCGCATCCAGATGGGCGTCAAGGTGACCGAGGGCCTGGGGGCAGGGGCCCGCCCGTCGGTCGGCGCCGCCGCTGCCGAAGAGACGATCGAGGAAATCGTCGACCACCTGGCCGGCGCGCACATGTGCTTCATCACCGCCGGGATGGGCGGCGGCACCGGCACCGGCGCGGCGCCGATCATCGCGCAGGCCGCGCGGGAACTGGGCGTGCTGACCGTGGGCGTGGTGACCAAGCCTTTCCAGTTCGAGGGCGGCAAGCGCATGCGCCAGGCCGAAGAGGGCATCGAAAGCCTGCAGAAGGTGGTCGATACGCTGATCATCATCCCGAACCAGAACCTGTTCCGGCTGGCCAACGAACGCACCACCTTTACCGAAGCCTTCGCGATGGCCGACGACGTGCTGTACCAGGGCGTCAAGGGCGTGACCGACCTGATGGTGCGGCCGGGCCTGATCAACCTCGACTTCGCCGACGTCCGCGCGGTGATGGACGAGATGGGCAAGGCGATGATGGGCACGGGCGAGGCGACCGGCGACAACCGCGCCGTCGAGGCCGCCGAAAAGGCCATCGCCAACCCGCTTCTGGACGAGATCAGCCTGAACGGCGCCAAGGGCGTGCTGATCAACATCACCGGCGGCTACGACCTGACCCTGTTCGAACTGGACGAGGCCGCGAACATCATCCGCGAAAAGGTCGACCCCGAGGCGAACATCATCGTCGGCTCGACGCTGGACACCTCGATGGAGGGCCGCCTGCGGGTGTCGGTGGTGGCGACCGGGATCGACGCTTCGGCGCAGATCAAGCCCGAAGTGCCGGTGACCCGCCGCAGCATGGCCGCGCCGCTGGCGCTGCATCCCGCGCCCGCCCCGGCCCCGATGCCCGCGCCCGAGCCGCGCCGCGAAGCGGCGCTGTCGGTGTCGTCGGTCGCCGTCGCGCCCGCCCCGGTTGCCGTTGCGGCGCCTGCGCCGCAGCCCGCCCCGATGGTCGAGGAAGACAGCGCCGACCTGTTCGAGACCGCCGCCTTCCAGCCGCAGTCCGAACCCGAAGAGATGCTGGACCACGACCTGCCGCCGCCGGCCTATCGCCCGCAGGCCGCGCGCCCGGCCGCTGCGCCGACGCCCGCCGCCATCGAGGCCGACGCCGGCAGCTTTGTCGCGCCGCGTCCGCGCGCGCCCGGCCAGCCCTCGCCCGAGGCGCTGGCCCGGCTGCAGGCGGCGGTGTCGAAGAACCCCGCGATCACCGCGCAGCGCGGTGCCGCGCCGCGCGCCGCCGCCCCCGCGCCGCAACCGGCCCAGCAGCCCGCCGCGGCCGCGGCTGCCAAGCCGCGCTTTGGCATCGGCACGCTGATCAACCGCATGGCCGGCCATCTTGAGGCCGCCCCCGACCGCGCCGCCGGCCAGGGCCGTGCGCAGCCCCCCGTGACTGCCTACGACGAAGAGCAGGACCATTCCGGAGACGACAACCGGATCGAGATTCCTGCCTTCCTGCGCCGTCAGGCCAACTGACAAGGTTTCTGAATGACCTTGCGGAAAGGCCCGGGAAACCGGGCCTTTTTCTTTTCGATCCAGAGGTTTGCGATTGTGACAGGGGCTGTCACAAACCGTTGCAAAAGGTGAGTTGAGGTAAATGCCGCGCTCACTTACCTAAACTGCAACCGAAAGCGGGGCTGGCCCCCGCCGGACGGGCGAAACGACAGAGGTTCTGGAAGACGTGCAACACACGTTGAAATCGGCGGTCAGTTTCTCGGGGGTCGGTCTGCACACCGGCCAGCCCGTGCGCATGACGCTGCGCCCGGCCTCGGCCGACTATGGCATCTGGTTCCGCCGCACCGACATCACCGACCGCGACGCGATGGTTCCGGCGATCTGGTCCGCCGTCACCCCCTCGCGGCTGTGCACCGTGGTCGAAAATGCGGCCGGCGTCTCGGTCTCGACGATCGAGCATCTGATGGCCGCGCTGGCCGGCAGCGCCATCCACAACGCCCTGATCGAGATCGACGGCCCCGAGGTTCCGATCCTGGACGGCTCGGCCGAACCCTTCGTCGCCGCCTTCCTGGCCCGCGGCCTGATCGCGCAGCCTGCGGACGTGCGCGCGATCCGGGTGCTGAAACCGGTCGAAGTGCGCGAGGGCGAAGCCGTGGCCCGGCTGGAACCCTCGGACATGCTGGAGATCGACTTCCGCATCGACTTTGCCGAGGCGGCGATCGGCGTGCAGGAACGCCGGCTGAACATGTCGAACGGCGCCTTCGTGCGGGAACTCTCCGACAGCCGCACCTTCTGCCGCCAGTCGGACGTGGATGCGATGCGCGAAAAGGGCCTGGCCCTGGGCGGCACGCTGGAAAACGCCGTGGTCTTTGACGGCGACCGCGTGGTCAGCCCCGGCGGGCTGCGCCATGCCGACGAACCCGTGCGCCACAAGATGCTGGACGCGCTTGGCGACCTGGCGCTGGCCGGCGGGCCGATCCTGGGCCGCTATACCGGCATCCGGGCGGGGCACGCGCTGACCAACCGCCTGCTGCGCGCGCTGTTCGCCGACCCCGAGGCGTTTCGCGTGCTGGCGGTGGGCGAACGCGCCGGCGACAAGCTGCCGGGCGTGGGCGTGCATCGCGGCGACCTGCCGTCGCGCCGCCGCGCGGCGTGACCACCAGCTGCGGCAAGGCCGGCTTTCCCTGACCTTCCCGGCCCTGCCGGCAGCCACAAAGGCGTTTTGCGCAGGGAAATTTTCTGTGCTAGGACGGCGGAAGAACGGGGACCAAGGCCCCGCGGGCAGTCCGCCAGGCGGACAAGGAAGACAGGTTTGGACGTGCGACAGGCAGCAGGCGGGCGGGCGGGCGCGGGGCGCAGGGCGGCGATGCCGGCGGCTGCGATGCTTCTGGCGATGCTGCTGGCGGCTTGCGGCGGCGGCGGCAACCAGAAGCCCGCGATGGAGAGCTTTACCGCCGAAGAGATCTATCGGCAGGGCGAAATGGCGCTGGAATCCTCGCGCAAGCCCGCCGATGCCCTGGTCTATTTCCAGGAGGTCGAGCGGCTTTATCCCTATACCGAATATTCCAAGCGCGCGCTGATCATGCAGGCCTTCGTCCTGCACCGGACGAAAAAGTACGAAGAGGCGCGGATGGCCGCGCAGCGCTACCT
>JAGPCN010000206.1 GCA_018058035.1 Fuscovulum sp. | reverse complement strand
CTGCCCGACCAGAACGCCGAGAACGCGAACAAGCCCGGCGCCGACGCCAGCGACGCGAACCGCACCCTGGACGAGGCCGGTGAATGGCTGGTGATGATGGGCGTCTGCACCCACCTGGGCTGCGTGCCTCTGGGCAACGGCTCGGGCGAGTTCGGCGGCTGGTTCTGCCCCTGCCACGGCTCGCACTACGACACGTCGGGCCGCATCCGCAAAGGGCCGGCGCCGCGCAACCTGGACGTTCCGGTGGCGCAGTTCACCGATGAAACCACGATCCTGCTGGGCTGAGGACAACACACATGGCTGGTATCCCCCACGACCATTACGAGCCCAAGTCGGGCTTCGAAACCTGGCTGCACAAGCGGCTTCCCGTCGTCGCGCTGGTCTATGACACGCTGATGATCCCCACCCCCCGCAACCTGAACTGGATGTGGATCTGGGGCATCGTGCTGACCTACTGCCTGGCGCACATGATCGTCACCGGCATCGTGCTGGCGATGCACTACACGCCGCATGTCGACATGGCCTTTGCCAGCGTCGAGCACATCATGCGCGACGTGAACGGCGGCCACATGATCCGCTACCTGCATGCCAACGGCGCCTCGCTGTTCTTCTTTGCCGTCTACATCCACATCTTCCGCGGTCTCTACTACGGCAGCTACAAGGCCCCGCGCGAGGTGACCTGGATCGTCGGCATGATCATCTATCTGTGCATGATGGGCACCGCCTTCATGGGCTACGTCCTGCCCTGGGGCCAGATGTCGTTCTGGGGCGCGACCGTGATCACCGGCCTGTTCGGCGCCATCCCCGGCATCGGCGAGGCGATCCAGACCTGGCTCTTGGGCGGCCCGGCGGTCGACAACGCCACGCTGAACCGCTTCTTCAGCCTGCACTACCTGCTGCCCTTCGTGATCGCGGCCCTGGTCGCGGTGCATATCTGGGCCTTCCACTCGACCGGCAACAACAACCCCACCGGGGTCGAGGTGCGCCGCGGCAGCAAGGAAGAGGCCGAGCGTGACACCCTGCCGTTCTGGCCCTACTTCGTGATCAAGGACCTGTTCGCCCTGGCCGTCGTGCTGGCGCTGTTCTTTGCGGTCGTCGGCTTCATGCCCAACTACCTGGGCCACCCCGACAACTACATCGAGGCGAACCCGCTGGCGACGCCCGCGCATATCGTGCCGGAATGGTACTTCCTGCCGTTCTACGCCATCCTGCGCGCCTTCACCGGCGAGGTCTGGGTGGTGATCGCGGCCAACTGGCTGTCGTTCGGCATCATCGACGCCAAGTTCTTCGGCGTGCTGGCGATGTTCGGCGCGATCGCGGTGATGTTCATCGTGCCCTGGCTGGATACCTCGTCGGTGCGCTCGGGCCGGTTCCGCCCGATGTTCAAGTGGTGGTTCGCCCTGCTGGTGGTCGACTTCGTCGTGCTGATGTGGTGCGGCGCGATGCCGGCCGAGGAACCCTATGCCACGATCTCGCTGATCGCCTCGGCCTACTGGTTCGCCTACTTCCTGATCATCCTGCCGCTTCTGGGCGTGATCGAGAAGCCGCAGCCGCAGCCGGCGACCATCGAGGAAGACTTCAACGCCCACTACGGCCCCAAGGCCCATCCGGCCGAGTGAGAGGGAAACAAGCAATGTTCCGCAAGATCGCACTCACCGCCGCATCGGTGCTGACGATGTCGGTCGCCACGGCCAACGCCGCCGGCGAAGCGCACATCCACGACACGGCCTTTGCCCACGAAGGGCCGTTCGGCAAGTTCGACCAGTTCCAGCTGCAGCGCGGGCTTCAGGTCTTTACCGAGGTCTGCGCGGGCTGCCACGGGATGAAGTTCGTTCCGATCCGCTCGCTGGCCGACGCCGGCGGGCCGGAACTGCCGGGCGACCAGGTCCGCGCCTATGCGGCCTCGCTCGATGCGGTCGTGCTGCCCGATGGCACCGAACGCCCCCGGGAATGGACCGACAAGTTCCCCACCCGCGAGGGCGAGGGGATGGGGCCGGACCTGTCGCTGATGGCCAAGGCCCGTGCGGGCTTTCACGGCCCCTACGGCACGGGCATCAGCCAGCTGTTCAACGGGATGGGCGGGCCGGAATACATCGTCGCCGTGCTGACCGGCTATGCCGACAACCCGGAATGCGCGCCTGACGGGATCGACGGCTACTACTACAACACCGCCTTCACGGCCGGGGGCATTCCCGACACCTGCAAGGACGAAAAGGGCCTGTCCACCGTTCCGGGCAGCTGGATCGCGATGCCGCCGCCGATCGACGACGGCCTGGTCGAATATGCCGACGGCCACCCCAACACCAAGCACCACATCGCCGAGGATGTCTCCTCGTTCCTGATGTGGGCGGCCGAGCCGAAGCTGGTCGCGCGCAAGGAGGCGGGCTTTGTCGCGGTCACCTTCCTGATCGTGCTGGCCGCTCTGCTGTACCTGACCAACAAGAAGCTGTGGGCCCCGGTGAAGGGCCGCAAGGTCAGCCTCTGACCCCGGCCGCTTGCGGTTTCAAAGGCCCCGCCCCTTACCGGGCGGGGCCTTTTTCATTGCCCAGATAGGCGCGCAGCGCCGGCGGCGGGTCGGCGAACAGCCGCGCGGTGTCCTGCGGCGGGGCGGCTAGGCCATCGGCCACCAGCACGGTCTGCCCGGCCAGAACCCGCGCATCCTGCGGGTCGTGGGTCACCATCAGCACCGTGGCGCCGGTCTCGCCCGCCACCTCGGCGACCAGGGCCAGCATCTCGGCCTTCAGCGCCGGGCCAAGCGCCGCGAAGGGTTCGTCCAGCAGAAGCAGCGGCCGCGCCCGCAGAAGCGCGCGCGCCAGCGCCGCCCGCCCCGCCTGCCCGCCCGACAGTTGCGCCGGCTTGCGCCCGCCCAGGCCCTGCAAACCCACCCTGGCCAGCGCGTCACCGACCTGCGCCTGTTGCGCTGCCGACAGCCGCAGGTCGGGGCGCAGGCCCAGGCCGACGTTCTGCGCCACGGTCAGGTGCGGGAACAGGTTCTGGTCCTGGAACAGGATGGTCAGCGGCCTGTCCCCGGGCGGCAGCGCCCCGATGTCCTGCCCGGCCCAGAGGATGCGCCCCGCAACCGGCGGAAAGAACCCGGCGATGGCCGACAGCAGGCTGGACTTGCCCGCCCCCGAAGGCCCGATCAGCGCCACCCTCGCGCCGGGTTCCACGCCCCAGTCGGCCCTCAGCCGGAAATCGCCCTGCCGCAACTCTACCCGCTCAAGCCTCAGCATGACGCCCCCATCGGTCAAAAGCCGCGAACAACGCCAGCGCGGCGGCCACCAGAAGGACCGAGGCCCCCGCCGCCGCCTGCATCCGATAGGCGCCCTGCAAGCGCTGGATCAACAGCGGCAGCGTCGCCTCGGCCTCGCCCGCGAACAGCGCGATCACGCCCAGGTCACCCATCGACAGCGCGGCCGCCAGCCCGGCGGCAAAGCCCAGCGGGCGGCGCAGGCGGGGCAGCACCAGAAGCCGCAGCCGCGGCGTGCCGGTCAGGCCCAGGCTGGCGGCCAGCCGGCCATAGTCGGCCTCAAGCGCGCGGGCCTGTGGCAACAGCAGGCGATAGGCAAAGGGCAACGCCAGCGCGGCGTTGACCAGCACGGTCACCGGCAGCGCCACCTGCGCCGGCGGCAGCAGCGGCTGCACGATCAGGAACAGCCCCGCGCCCAGCACCAGCCCGCTGACCGCCAGGGGCAGCGCAGCGGCCAGGTCCAGCCAGCGCGGCCCGCCGCGCGCCACCGCCAGCGCCAGCACCAAGGCCGCCGCCATCGTCACCGCCACCGACACCAGCGCCACCCCGACCGACCGCGCCAGCGCCGGCCAGACCGCGCCCGGCATCTCGGCCAGCCCCGGCACCCCGCGCAATGCTACCGCCCCCGGCGGCGCCAGCAGGAAGGCCGCCGCCAGCGCCAGCACGGCCGCGTCGGCCGCCCGCCGCCAGCCCCCCGGCACCACGCCGGGAAACGCCCGGTCCAGCCCGGCGCCAAAGCCCGCCGTGGCCGCAACCCGCCAGGCCGCCAGCGCCGCCGCGCCTCCGATCACCGCCTGCACCAACGCCAGCCCCGCCGCATGGGCCAGGTCGAATTCAAACCGCACCGCCTGATAGATCGCCAGCTCAAGCGTCGTCGCCCTTGGCCCGCCACCCAGAATCAGCGCCACCGCAAACGAGGTCAGGCAGAGCGCGAACACCGTCGCCAGCGCGCCGGGCAGCACCTCGCGCAGCATCAGGCGTTCCAGGTGCCGCGCCACATCGGACGGCGTGAAACCAAGCGAGGCGCCCAGCCGAAACCGCTCGGCCGGGATCGCCTGCCAGCCTTGCAGGATCATCCGCACCGCCAAGGGCAGATTCAGGAACAGATGCGCCAGCACCACGCCCTGAAGGCCATAGACCGACACCGCCGGCAGGCCCACGGCCTGAAGGCCGGCATTCACCGCCCCGTTGCGCCCGAACAGCGCCAGAAGGCCCATCACCGCCACGATTACCGGCAACAGGAACGGCGCCCCCATCAGGGTGATCAGCGCGCTCCGGCCCGGGAACGACCGCCGCGCCAGGGCGCGCGCCACCGGCACCGCCAGCGCCACCGACAAGCCCGCCGACAGCGCCGCCTGCACCAGGGTAAAGCGCAGCGCCGCCCAGTCGGCGGGCGACAGCGCCAGCCCCCCGGCCCGCCAGCCCACCGCCGCCAGCGGGGCCAGCACGACCAGCAGCGCCAGCGCGCCTATTGCGACAGCGCCGCCTGCCATTCCGCCAGGGCCCCCTCCTTGACCGCCGCCGCCTGGTCCGCCGGCAACAGCAGCGACAGCGCCGGCCGGCCGGTTTCAAACCCCTCGGGCAGCGGCACATCGGCCGCCGGATACATCCAGTTCGTCGTCGGGATCACGGCCTGGAATTCCGGCCCCTGGGTAAAGGCCAGGAAGGCGCGCGCCAGGTCGGGCTGGTCGCTGCCGGCCAGAATGCCCGCCACCTCGACCTGCAGGTAATGGCCCTCGTCAAACGGCGCCCAGTCCTTGGTGGCGTCGCTTTCGGCGATCCGGTGATAGGCGGGCGAGGTGGTGTAGGACAGGACCATGTCGGCCTCACCCTCAAGGAAAAGGCCATAGGCCTCGGACCAGCCGGGGGTGACGGTCACGATGTTGTCGGCCAGCGCCGACCAGATGTCTGCGGCCTTGTCGCCATGCGCCGCCTTGACCCACAGCAAGAGCCCCAGCCCCGGCGTCGACGAGCGCGGGTCCTGGATCACCACCTTGACGTCACTGGCCGCCAGGTCGGCAAAGGATTTCGGCGGCGCGGCCAGCCGGGTCTTGTCGAAGACAAAGGCGAACCACCCCCAGTCATAGGGCAGGAACAGCGGGTCGTCATAGGCGACCGGCAGAGCCGCCGCCGGAGCCACCCCGTGCGGCGCGAAAAGCCCGGTTGCCGCCGCCTGCGCGGTCAGCCCGGTATCCAGCCCCAGCACCACGTCGGCCTGACTGCCCGCGCCCTCAAGTTGCAGCCGCGCCAGCAGCGCCGCGCCGTCACCGCCGGCGACAAACCGCAGGTCACAGCCGCAAGTCGCCTCGAACGCCGTTTCCACCTCCGGGCCGGGGCCCCATTCGGTGACAAAGGAATCATAGGTCAGAACAGTCAGGACAGGGGTTTCCGCCGCGGCCAGCGTGGCCGCACAGGAAACACCCGCCGCAAGGATCAAAGCCTTCATCGCTTCCTCCAGTTGCGGCGCAAGGAGCGGGCAATGGGAGGAACCCCGATGCACCTTCCCTCCGCCGGTATGATCCGGTTCAGGTTCAACGGGTCCGCTTGCGCATCTCAGCCCGCTTGCACGGGCACCCCGAGGTGACGTCGAACATAAGCCAATGCCGGGCCGCCGCAAGCCCCGCAAAGGGAAAGGGCCGGGTTTCCCCGGCCCTTCGCCCTTATTCGGCGGCCTTCGCCGCATGCCCGCCATCGCCGCGCGTCTTCCACAGCGACCAGACCACGCCGGCGCCCAGGATCGCGAAGGTGATCGCCAGCGACCAGTTGGCCGGGAACTTTTCCCATCCGAACAGGTCGGCGACAAAGATCTTGGACCCGATGAACACCAGCAGGATCGCCAGCGCGTATTTCAGATAGTGGAAGCGGTGGATGATCGCGGCCAGCGCGAAATACAGCGCCCGAAGGCCCAGGATCGCGAAGATGTTCGAGGTGTAGACGATGAACGGATCGGTGGTGATCGCAAACACCGCCGGCACGCTGTCGACCGCAAACACCAGATCGGCGATTTCCACCAGCACCAGCGCCAGGAACAGCGGCGTCGCGAACTGCACCAGCTTGCCGGTGCGGGGGTGCGGCGCCTTCACGAAAAAGGCGTTGCCATGCAGCCGGTCGGTCACGTTCATCTTGCGCTTCATGAACTTCAGCACCGGGTTCTGGCTGATGTCCATCTCCTTGTCCTCCATCACCAGCATCTTGATGCCGGTGGCGATCAGGAAGGCCGCGAAGATGTAGAGAACCCAGGAATATTGTGCCACCAGCGTCGCACCCAGGCCGATCATGATGCCGCGCAGCACGATCACGCCCAGGATGCCCCAGAACAGCACCCGGTGCTGATAGGCCCGCGGAATCGCGAAATAGGTGAAGATCAGCGCGATGACGAAGACGTTGTCCATCGCCAGCGTCTTTTCCACCACGAAGGCGGTCAGGTACAGCTTGGCCGCCTCGACATCCATCTGCCACCAGACAAAGCCGGCGAACAGCACGCCCAGGGTGATGTAGAAGGCCGACATCTTCAGGCTTTCGGCCACGCCGATTTCCTGGTCGGCCTTGTGCAGGACGCCCAGGTCCAGCACCAGAAGCGCGATCACGATCGCGACAAAGACAAGCCACATCCACAAGGGCTTGCCCAGAAACAGCAGCAAGAGGAATTCCATCCCCGTCTTACCTCTCATCCATGCAGCGCCGAGAGGTCAGCCGAAAAGGCAGGTGCCGGGCATGACATCGGGCGCGCGTTTCCCGATGCGGTCCGACATCACGACATCCGTCGTCAGAGGGGCCCGGCCCGCAGGTGACAATCTGGGGCGGCTCACGAAGATTTCAACCCCCGTCCCAAAAGCTCTTGATGCCGGCGGCGCGGCAGGTCTATGCCCACCGGGCCAAAGCCGGAGCCCGCGCATGAGCCTGAACACCTACGGCCACCTGTTCCGCGTCACCACCTGGGGCGAAAGCCACGGGCCGGCCATCGGCTGCACCGTCGACGGCTGCCCCCCCGGCATCGCCCTGGCCGAATCCGACATCCAGCCCTGGCTGGACCGCCGCAAACCCGGCCAGTCGAAATACACCACCCAGCGGAAAGAACCGGATCAGGTCCGCATCCTGTCGGGCGTCTACGAAGGCCAGACCACCGGCACGCCGATCCAGCTGATGATCGAGAACACCGACCAGCGCTCCAAGGACTACGGCGACATCGCGCAAAGCTTCCGCCCCGGCCATGCCGACCTGACCTATCACCTGAAATACGGGCTGCGCGATCCGCGCGGCGGCGGCCGCTCTTCGGCCCGCGAAACCGCCTCGCGGGTGGCGGCGGGCGGGGTGGCGCGCGCCGCGCTGGCCGTGCTGGCGCCGCAGGTGCGGATCACCGGCTACATGGTGCAGATGGGCACCAAGCCGATCGACCGCAGCCGGTTCGACGCCGCCGAGATCGAGCGCAATCCGTTCTGGTGCCCCGATGCCGTCACGGCCGCCGACTGGGCCGACTATCTCGAGGCACTGCGCCTGGCCCACAACTCCGTCGGCGCGGTGATCGAGGTCGTGGCGACCGGCGCCCCCCCCGGCCTCGGCGCACCGCTTTACGGCAAGCTCGACAGCGACCTGGCGGCAGCGATGATGAGCATCAATGCCGTCAAGGGCGTGGAGATCGGCGCCGGAATGGCCGCCGCCGCCCTGACCGGGGTGGAAAACGCCGATGAGATGGCGATGGGGCCGCAGGGCCTGACCTTCGGGTCGAACCACGCCGGCGGCATCCTCGGCGGCATCTCGACCGGCCAGCCCGTCG